>DASYLG010000396.1:0-5929 GCA_036009685.1 Iamia sp.
GGCGGGCGGGTCGTGAAGCGTCTGGGCGACGGCCTCATGCTCTCCTTCCCCGCTCCCGAGGCCGCCGTCCTGGCCGCCGTCGAGCTGGTCGGCGAGGACCACGGGCCCCTGCGGGTGCGGGCCGGACTCCACCACGGCGAGGCCGTCGTGGCCCACGACGACGTGATGGGCAACGTGGTCAACATCGCCGCCCGTCTCACCGAGCAGGCCGGCGGGGGCACCGCCCTGGCGTCGGTCGCCGTGCGGGAGGCCGTCGGCGACCTGCCCGGCGTCCGGTTCGGCCGGGCCAAGCGCTACCGCCTCAAGGGCATCGAGCCCGTGAGCGCCTGCCTCGCCAGCGCCACCTGATCGTTCTGTCAACCCTCATGCACCGTCACGGTGCACAGGGATTGACAGAACCGGAGACATCAGCTGTAGCGGTCGAGGATGCTGGCCTCGGCGAGCCTCGACAGGCCGTCCTTGACGGCGCGGGCGCGGAGCTTGCCGACGCCGGCGACGTCGTCGAGCTCGTCGATGGTGGCCCGGAGGATCTTCTGGAGGTCGCCGAAGCGGTCGACGATGGCCTCGACCACCGTCTCGGGCAGACGGGGGATGCGCGACAGCAGGCGGTGACCCCGCGGGGACAGCGACTCGTCGAGATCGGGCGGACCGTCGGACAGGTGGACGGCCGAGGCCACCCGGCGCAGGTCGACCAGGTCGTCGTCGGAGAGGTCGGACAGGGCTCCGAGCGCCTCGGCCAGGTGCCACGAGTCCTCCTCGTGGAAGTAGTCGCGCACGACGAGGCGGCGGTCGTCGCCGATGCCGCCCATCAGCTCCTCGAGCTGGAGGCGGACGAGACGGCCGTCGTCGCCCAGCTCGATGATGTAGCCCTCGATCTCCGCCGCGATGCGGGCCACCATCTCGCTCCGCTGGAGCACGGTGACGACGTCGCGCAGGGTGACGAGGTCCTCGACCTCGAGGGCCGAGAGGGCCACCGACACCTCGTCGAGCCGGTCCTTGTAGCGCTCGAGGGTCTGGACGGCCTGGTTGGCCCGGGCGATCACGCGGGGCACCGGGTCGATCTGGTGCTTCTCGTGGCCCACGTACACGCTGATGACGTTCATCCGCTGCGACACCGAGATGACGGGGACGTTGATCGACCGGGCGACGCGCTCGCCAGTGCGGTGGCGGGTGCCGGTCTCGGTGGTGGGCACGTTCGGGTTGGGCACGAGGTGGACGTTGGCCCGGGCGATGCGGCTGGCGTTGGGGGCGAGGACGATGGCGCCGTCCATCTTCGACAGCTCGGACAGCCGCTGGGGGCTGTAGGCGGCGTCGAGGAGGAAGCCGCCGGAGCAGATGTTGAGCACCGGCGGGCCGTCGCCCACCACGATCAGGGCGCCCATGCCGGCCTGCAGGATCCGATCGAGGCCGTCGCGGAGCGGGGTGCCGGGAGAGAGGAGCGCGAGGGCCCGCAGCATCGCCTCACGGTCGGCGGTGGCCACGGACATGGTCGGAGTGTAGAGGTCGCCTGGGCGGAGGTCCCCGGCCGGGGGGCTACCGGCCCAGCAGCCCGACGGCGGCGATGGCCTCGGTGAGCGAGCGGACGCGGATGGCGGTGATCCCGGCGGGCGGGTCGGGCGCCGAAGCGGGCACGACGGCGCGGGTGAAGCCCAGGCGGGCGGCCTCGGACAGGCGGCGCTCGAGGCTGTTGACGCTGCGGACCTCGCCGCCGAGGCCGATCTCGCCGCAGGCCACCAGCTCGGCCGGGACCGGCCGGCCGCTCGCCGCCGAGGTGATGGCCAGGGCCAGGCCCAGGTCGGCCGCCGGCTCGGTGATCTTCACCCCGCCGGCGGCGAGGGCGTAGACGTCGGCCTTGCCCAGGTCGAGCTCGAGCCGCTTGACCAGCACGGCCAAGAGCATCGAGACCCGCCCCCGGTCGAGCCCGGTGCTGGACCGGCGGGGCTCGGCCAGGGTCGACCCGGCCACCAGGGCCTGGACCTCGACCAGCAGGGGGCGGTGGCCCTCGATGGTGGGCACGACGGTGGAGCCGGGCACGCCGGGGAGGCGGTCGGCGAGGAACAGGCCCGACGGGTCGGGCACGCCCTCCAGGCCGACCTCGCCCAGCTGGAACAGCCCCAGCTCGCTGGTGGACCCGAACCGGTGCTTCACCGCCCGCAGCAGCCGCAGGGCGTGGTGGCGGTCGCCGTCGAGCTCCAGCACCGTGTCGACCACGTGCTCGAGCACCCGCGGCCCGGCCAGGGCGCCGTCCTTGGTGACGTGGCCGATGAGCACCGTCGCCAGCGTGCGGGTCTTGGCCTCGCGCACCAGCCGCTGGGCGATCTCGCGCACCTGGGCCACGCTGCCGGGGCTGGACGACATCTCGGGATCGGCCACGCTCTGGGCCGAGTCGACGATGAGCACGTCGGGCCGCACCTCGTCGACCGACGCCATGATGCGGGGCACCAGCGACTCGCCCACCAGCCACAGCCGGTCGTGGAGAGCGCCGAGACGGCGGGCCCGGTCGCGGACCTGGGCCGGGCTCTCCTCGGCGCAGGCGTAGAGGACGGTGGCGCCGCCCCGGGCCAGGCCGGCGGCCGCCTGGAGCACCAGGGTGGACTTGCCGGTGCCGGGCGCCCCGCCGAGCAACGTGACCGAGCCGGGCACCAGCCCCCCCGACAGCACCCGGTCGAGCTCGTCGACACCGGTGGGCACCGGCTGCACCTCGTCCTCGGGCCCGTCGGTGCTGGGCCGCGCTGGGGCGACGGGGGTGGCCGCTCCCCACCCGGCCCACCCCGGGGCGGCGGCGGCCGCCGCCACCTCGTCCTTCTCCTCGACCAGCGTGTTCCACTCGCCGCAGGCCGGGCACCGCCCCACCCACTGTGGGGACGTCCCCCCGCACTCGGTGCAGCGGTGCACCGTCCGGACCTTGGCCATCCCGCCACCCTACGGAGGGGGTGCGACAGCGGGGGTCACCGCCGGTACCGTCTGGCCATGGGCGTGCTGCCGCAGAGTGCTCGGGACGTGGTCGAGTCGGGGCGACTGGCCCACTGCGTGACGGTGAACGCCGACGGCAGCCCGCAGGTAAGCGCGGTCTGGGTCGGGCTCGAGGGCGACGAGGTCGTCATGGCCCACATCCCCCGCAACGCCAAGGTCCGCAACCTCCAGCGCGACCCCCGGGTCGTCCTCAGCCTGGAGGCCGACGGGCGCAACCCCATCGGCATGCGGCACCACCTCGTCATCCACGGTACGGCGACGGTCACCGAGGGCGGCGCCCCCGAGCTGCTCCAGCAGCTGGTGAAGGTCTACGGCGGCGCCGACGCCACCTTCCCGCTGCCCGCCGACCCGCCCCCCGGCTACGTCGTCCGCATCCAGGTCGACCGCATCACCGGCTTCGGCCCCTGGATGTCCTGACCCGCCACCCACCGATCCACCCGGCTCTCCCGTTCTGAACCGGGAGCGAGCCATCGATGGCCCCTCTCAGCCTCGGAACCCGACATGCCGGTGTGAGCCGCCTTCGGGTCGACCGTCGAGCGTGCGGTCGACGTCTGCCTCGCCTCGACCGGGCGAGTCGGTTCGGAGGGGACCGCCGGATGGGGCCGCACGGGTGACCGGTGGACCGAGTCGCCGAGCGGGTTCCTCCGGTCACCAGTCGGCGTCTCGGGGGATGTCGCGGGGCCTCCTGCGTTGGACCTGCGGGCGGGTCAGGTCACCTCGACGGTGAGGATCGGCGGATCGGACCCGACCACCGGCCAGGTCAGCACTGCCCACCAGCCGGGGTGGTCCTCCTTCACCTCGATGGACGACGGCTCCGGCGAGCAGGTCAGGGTGATGGCGCCGACCTGGAGGTCGACGGGCTCGGCGGACCAGAGGGTGCGGACGGACACCGACGGGCCGCCCGTCGCGGGCACGACCACGGCCGAGATCGTGCGATCGTCGACCACCACCGCGTCGAGGCCGGCGCAGCCGTCGCCGCAGGCGGCGCCGAGCCAGCCGGTGGCGTGGTGGACGGTGACGGGGACGTGCTGGGTGGCGGCGAACTCGGGCCGCCGGCCGGTCTCGGCACCGAGGGCCACGTCGACCCCGAGGACACTGACGGCCGAGACCGACCCGAAGCGCTGGACGTGGCGCCGGGGCAGGGCGGTGCGCAGCTCGAGCCACGGTGTCACGGCCGGGGCGAGCAGGGCCACGACCGGCGTGAACCAGAGGTCGTGGACGTGGTCGGTGCCGGCGTCGAGGGGCCAGGGCAGGACCCGGTCGACCGGGGCGCCCGCCGCCACCAGCCACGGCGCCACCAGGGCGACGTAGCGGTCGAGGCCCAGGCCGTAGGCCCGGATGTAGGGCCCGGCCATGGCGCCCAGCTCGGCGTGGAACAGGGTGGCGACCCGCGGTCCGACGGCGCCGAGCACCACGGCGGCGAGACCGGCGTAGGCCGGGCTGGGCGGGTGGGCGGCCCAGAGCCCGGCGGCCAGCAGGTCGACGCCGTCGTAGGTGGGCGAGCTGTACTCGTCGACGTCGCCGTGGCGCCGGACCCGATCGGCGGCGGCCGTGGCCCGGGCCTCCCCGGCGGCCAGGAGCGGCGCCGAGCCGTCCCGGGCCCCGACCCACCCGAGCAGCCAGGCGTGCAGGAGGTCGGGGTTGGTGTACCAGGGCGGGATGCGATCGTCGGGCTCGCCGGCGACACACCTCCGCACCGCCGTCATCAGGTCGTCGACGAGGTCCGCCGGCAACGACGCGGCGTGGCGCGCCACCACCAGGGCCAGGGCGGTGCCGACGAACTGGCGCCAGTTGGGATCCCAGTGCAGCCACTCGACGGCGCCCTCGGCCGGCGGCGCCGGCTGCTCGGCGGTGACCGGGAACGTCCCGTCCCACGGCCGGCCGGGGGCGTCGAGCTGGAGGGCGAGGACGCGCCGGAGCGCGACCACGGCCCGGTCGGTCCGGCCGTCCTCCAGGTCGGCGAGGGCGCCGTAGGCCGACTCCCGGACGATGTGGAGCCCGAGGGCGGCCACGTCGATCCCCAGTGCCGCCCCCGGTGGCACCCGGTCGAGCCCGGCGGCCGGATCCCACAGGTCCTCCCGCAGCTCCCGCAGCCGGTCGACGAGGAGCGCCAGACCGGCCGCCCCCGACGGGCCGGCCGATCCCGAGGGACCCGCCGTCACACCCCGCCCGCCCCGCTCGCCCCGCCCAGGGCCTCGACCAGGCCCTCCCGCCCCCGCACGCCGAGCTTGCGGTACACCCGCTGCAGGTGGCTGTCGATGGTCCGGACCGACACGACGAGGTGGTCGGCGATCTCCTGGCGGCTGGCCCCGGCCACCACCATCGCCGCGATCTCGGCCTCGCGATCGGTGAGGACGGGGTGGGCGTCGACGGCGTCGAGCCCGGGCGTGTGCAGACCCTCGCCCTGCACCGCCAGGTCGCCGACCCGCCGTCGGGCCTGGGCCCCCTGGCGCTCGTCGTCCGCCTGACGGGCGACCTCGGCCCACGCCTCGATGGCGTCGAACCCGGCCCCCATGGACTCGTAGGCGGCCGCGGCCAGGGCGAGGGCGGCGACGTCGCCGTCGAGGGCGGCCCGGGCCCGGCGGGCGTGGGTGGCGACGAGCCGGCTGTCGGTGCGCCGGGCCACGTCCGCCAGCCCGTCGGCCGCCTCGGCCCGGTCGTCGGGGTCCCCGAGGCGGGCCAGGTCGTGCCACGCCGCCGCCTCGTAGGGCACCATGCCCGTCTCCTGGGCCAGGGTGATCGCCTCGCGCAGGCGGGGTCCGGCGGCCTGGCCCTCGGCGGCGTCGAGCCAGGCCACGAAGCGGAGCTCCTCGGGCCGGAAGATCCGCACGGCGTGGGCCGGCAGCTCGGCCCAGCCGGCGTGGGCCTCGCGCGCCGCGGCCAGGTCGCCCAGGGCGGCGTGGGCCGCGACCAGGCCGGCCGACGGGTGGGCCAGCCACCCGGGCCGGTGCACCCG
>DASYLG010000397.1:0-10491 GCA_036009685.1 Iamia sp.
ACGGCGAGGGGCTGGAGAGCTACCCGGTGGTCGTCGACGACGGCCGGCTCGACGTCGACCTCAACTTCGACCGCCGCCCCACCACCACGACGGCTCCCCCCACCACCGCCGAGGAGTCCGGCAACATCCCCACCACCACCGACGGCTGACCGGCGTCGACCCGTGTCGAACTTTGTACCGAAGTCATCCGTGACGGACAGCTTCGGTACAAAGTTGGGGGGGGGAGGGGGAGGTGGAGCAGGGCTCAGTCCTCGGCGAAGAGGTCCTTGACGGCGGCGCGCTGGACCTTCCGGGTGCCGCTCTGGGGGAGCTCGTCGACGATCTTCACCTGGGACGGGACCTTGTAGGAGCTGAGCTGCTCCTTGGCCCAGGCCCGGATCTCGTCGGGATCGGCCGTGGCCCCGGCGGACAGGCGGACGGCGGCGACGGGGATCTCGCCCAGCCGGTCGTCGGGGAGACCCACGACGGCGGCCTCGGCCACGGCGTCGTGGCGCTCGAGGGCCTGCTCGACCTCGACGGCGTAGACGTTGTAGCCACCCCGCAGGATGATGTCCTTGGCCCGCCCCTCGAAGGTGAAGGCGCCGAGCGGCCCGCGGCGGACGAGGTCCCCGGTGCGCAGCCAGCCGTCGTCGGTCATCAGCGCCTGGGTGGCCTCGTCGGCGCCGCGGTAGCCCTTGAGCACGCCGGGACCGGTGAGCTGGAGCTCGCCGACCTGGCCGCGCGGCACCTCGGTCCCGTCCTCGTCGACGATCCGGGTCCGGTAGCCGGGCACGGGCAGGCCCAGGCGGCGGACGGCGTCGGGCACGCCCGGCAGGTTGAGCTTGAGGGCCGCGCTCCCCGCCGTCTCGACCATGCCGTAGCCCTCGGCGAAGAGGGCCCGGCCGACGGGGCGCCCGCCCGGCAAGGTGGCCAGGGCCCCCATGCGGGTGAAGCGGTCGGCCAGGTCGGCGGGCATGGCGTCGGCCCCCGAGGCCCACACCCGGATCGACGTGAGATCGCGCTCCTCGGCCCCCTCGTCGAGGAGCATCCGGTACATGGCCGGGACGCCGACGAAGATCGAGGCCCGCCGCCCCTCGATCTCGTCGAGGATCGCCTTGGCCTCGAACCGGGGCAGGAAGCGGACCGGGATGGCGGCGTAGGCCAGGCCCAGGGCGACGACGAATCCCATGATGTGGGCCATGGGCAGGCTGAAGACGGCCTCCCGGTGGCCCAGCCCACCGGGCACGAGCGCCATGCGGTTCATCTGGCCCACCAGCGCCCGGTGGCTCAGCTCGGCCCCCTTGGGCCGCCCGGTCGTGCCCGAGGTGTAGAAGACGGCGCCGACGCCCTTGGCATCGAGGTCCGGGGCGGCGTCGAGCCGGGCGCCGCCGGTGGGGACGTCGGCGACGGTCCGCAGCACGAGGGTGGCGTCGGCGTCGGCGACGATGTGGTCGATCTCGTCGGGCCGGAGGCGGTCGTTGACCGGCGCCGGCAGGCCACCGGCCCGGCTGACGGCGGCGCACAGCAGGAGCTGGTCGTAGCCGTTGGGGGTGGCCACGACGACGATGCCGCCGGGCTCGATCTCGCCCTTCAGGGCGCCGGCCCACCGGGCGACCTGGTCGGCCGCGTCGGCCAGGGTGCGGACGTCGCCCCCCTCCTCGTCGACGAGCACGCGGTTGCCGCCGGTCTCGGCCAGACGGTCGAACACGGTCGCCAGGGTCAGGCCGTGGTCGAAGGCGAGACGGGCCTTGCGGGCTCGCCCCAGGCCGGGCATCACGGTGCGGTCTCCTCGGTGGCGGGTTCGGCGGGGAGCAGCTCGGGCTCGGGGTACCGGCCGTCGAGGGCGAGCAACGTCAGGAAGGGCCCGACGTAGACGAACACGAGGGCGGTGACCACCACTCCCGAATCGTTGACGAGCCAACCAACGAGGCCGAGCCCGATGGCGCTCACGACGCCGAGGCGGAAGGGCGACCCGCGGGGCAGCAGCCGGCTCCAGCCCTTGGCCACCACCAGCACGTACAGGCTGAAGAAGGCGACGATGGGCACCATCCAGGTCCAGATCGACTGCTGGAACACCCGGACGTTCGTGGCCCACTTGCGCGACACCGTCGTGGTGAACGTCCCGCTGTCGCGCAGCGAGTCGCTGACGAAGGTCCCGAGGTGCGTCCGCGAGCCGGCGGGCCGCAGCAGATCGATCCCCGTGGCCAGGGCGAGGACGACGGCGGTGGCCACACCGGCCAGCAGGAGGGCGCGGAAGGTGAGACGGCGCCCGGAGAGCGCCACCACCACGAGCCCGTACACCGGGACGAGGCTCAAGATGCCACCGACGTCGGAGCCCAGCCAGGGGGCGCCGTCCACCACGATGACGAGGGCGAGGAGGGCGGCGGCCGCGACCACCGCGGGGCGGGAGGAGCCCCGACGGGCGCAGAGGATGACGGCGGAGACGAGGGCGGAGGCGGCGAGCACGGCGTAGGCGGTGTTGCCCAGCCCGGTGAAGCGCGCCGCCGTGTGGGGCGAGTAGCCCAGGATGCTCGACGTCTGGAGGCGGGCCCCGAGGGCCACATCGCCCACCAGCAGGACGACCGTCGCCGTCGTGATCGCCGACAGCGGGGCCAGCGGATGGCCGCGGGCCCTCTGGGCGAGGAAGGCGGCGAGGCCGGCCACGAACCACGTCAGCAGGTGCGTCCCCGTCCCCCAGGTCATGGCGACCGGGACGATGCGCACGAGGAAGGTGGCCAGGGGCCAGGCCGCGAAGGACAGCACCAGGAACCGGAGGGTGGTCGCCAGACGCCGGGTCGGATCCGTCGAGGTGAAGGCGAAGACGGCGAAGACGTAGGCCAGCGCCTGGACGATGATGAAGGTCAGGGCCATCGGGTAGTAGATCCGCTCGCGCCCGGTGGCGACCTCGTTCACCTGCTCGAGGGCGGGCAGGTCCGGTGTCCCGTCCCGGTACTCGAGCGGGCGGCCGATCATGCCGTCGGGGCGCTCGGCCCCCAGCACGTCGAGCACGGTGGTCGGCACGTCGGTGAGGGTCACGAGACCGTCGCGGTTGGTCGACCGCGACGCGAGGCGTCCGGGCTCGACACCGGCGCCGTAGGCGACCGCCGGCGTCAGCTCCCACCGGCCCGTCGGGGGCGTCATGCCCAGCACCAGGAGGAGGGCGTCGTCGGGGAGCGAGGCGACGATCTCGCCCAGGATGGCGTCGGTGCGCGCCAGGGCCTCGAGGCGCAGCCGCTCGTACTGGTCGGCCCCGACCACCGGGGCGTAGGCGTAGACCCGGTCCATCTCGCCGGGGTCGAGGACGGCGAGATCGGCCTCGGCCATGGCCTCCTGGGCCTCGGCCACGAACGCGTCCGGCTGCGCCGCGATCCCGAAGGGCGCGTCGGGGTCGTCCTGGAGCAGCCCGCTCCCGATGGTCCCGCCGTCGACGCTGCCGGCCGGATCCATCACGGCCACGGCCGCCGGCCGGTTCACGATCCCCTCGCCGGCGTCGTTCCTCGTGTCGGCGTTCCCGACGACGACCGCGGTGAGGTCGGCGTCGTGGAGGGCGGCGGCCAGGGCGCCGGGACGACTGGGCACGTCCTTGCCGGACAGCCGGCGGGCCGCCGCCCCGGTGGGCACCACGATGGCGCCGTCGACCGGCAGCCCCGACCGCCGTTCGGCGGCCTCGGCGGCGGTCGAGCCCTCGAAGCGGGAGCCGCTCGGGAAGGCCTCGGCGGCACTCGCCAGGTCGAGCACCCGGGCGCCGGCCGACAGGGTCGAGTAGGCCTCCAGCGTGGTGGGCGAGCCCCCCGCCGTCCGGACGGTCATGGCGGCCATGGCCCCGTCGTCGATCAGGCGGTCGAGGTTGGGGGTGCGCCCGTTCCCGACGTCGTCGAGCCCCAGCCGGGGGATCCCGAAGACGACGACGGACCGGGCCTCGTCGGCGGGGGGCTGGCTGTCGATCGCGGTGGCCCGGGCCGTCAGGTAGGTGACGGCGACGGCGAGCACGAGAAGGGCGGCGACGGCGGCGATCCGGGCCCCGGGCGGGATCAGGCGGGGCCAGAGGGCCCGGGCGATGTCGGCGCCCTGACGGGCCCGGTGGACGACGCCGTGCCACGAACCGCCGGTGTGGCGGTGGTCCATGGGCACCTCGACCTCGACCACCCGGGCGCCGGACCGCAGGGCGTCGATGGTCAGCGCCACCTCGAGCCCGAAGCGCTCGGCCGCCGGCAGCCCCACCAGCAGCCCGCGCCGCACCGCCCGCTGGCCCGACAGGGGCTCGACGACGCCGCGCCCGGTCGCCCGCCCGATCGCCCAGCCGGCGAGGGCCTTGACCCGGCCGGCCCCGCCCCGGCCGGCGGCCGGCGGGAAGATCCCGATGGTCATGTCCGCCTCGCCGGCCAGCACCGGGTCGAGCAGGAGGTCGGCGGCCGAGGCGGTGGCGGCCAGGTCGGCGTCGATCAGGAGGTAGACGTCGGCGTCGGGCGTGGCCTCGACCCCGGCCAGCACGGCCCCGCCCTTGCCCCGGTTGGTCGACAGCCGCAGGACCTCGGCCCCGGCGGCACGGGCCGCGGCCGTCGTCTCGTCCCCGGATCCGTCGTCGACCACGAGGACGCGGTCGATCGCGTCGAGGCCCCGCAGCGCCGCCACCGTCGCGCCGATCTCCTCGGCCCGATCCTTGGCCGGTACCAGCGCGACGACGACCGGGCCGGGCGGCACGGCGTCGGTCATGGGGAGGTCACGGTCGGCGCGATCCGTTCGGGTCGACGAGACGCCCGTCGTGTCCCGGGGCGCCGCCCGCGGCCGAGCGGGCTGGGCTACGAGGGTGCCACCTGGACTCCGGGGAGTCCAAGCACCCGCCGGTCAGGCCTCGGCGTGGGGGAACGGACCGCTGACCTCGTAGGTGCGCCCGGGGCCGCGCTGGGAGCTGAAGAGGAGCCGGGTCCCGTCGGGCGAGAACGCCGGACCGGTGATCTCCGACCCCTCGACCCCCGTCACCTGGCAGACCTGCTCGATGATCCCGTCGGGGCCGAGGCGGACGATGTCCATGGTGCCGCCGTCCTCGGCCACGTAGCGATCGCCGGCACCGTCGACGGTGATGTTGTCGACCCCGGTGAGGAGCGCCCCGGCCTCGTCGGTGGCCTCGGTGGTGGCGGCGTCGTAGACGACCTCGACGTCCTGGCCGTCGAGGGCCCAGATCCGGTTGTCACCCTTCGTCGAGAGGTAGGTCGTCCCCTCGAAGTGGGCCAGCCCCTCGCCGCCGTTGAAGCGGACGACGTCGGCCACCTGGTTCCGGGTCGGCGTGGCCGCCGCGCCGTTGACGCCGGCCGGGTCGGGCAGCGGCTCCCAGCGGCGGCTGCCCTCGGCGCCGGCCAGCACGGCGAGCTCGCCCTCGTCGAGGCTGGGCCACGCCGCCGGCGTGAATCGGTAGAGGGCGCCGTCGGGCTCGTCCTCGCTGAGGTACAGCACCTGCGCGTCGGGATCGGCGGTCACGGCCTCGTGCTTGAAGATGCCCAGCGCCGGGCGGGCCGCGGCCGGCTCGACGCCGAGCGGGTCGCACTCCCAGACCCGGCCGTTGCCGATCTCCTCGCACGACAACCAGGTGCCCCACGGGGTCGCCCCGCCGGCGCAGTTGACGTAGCTGCCCTCGAGGATGCGCCCGGCGGCGACGATCTCGCCGTCGGCGTCGAAGCGGATCATCCCCGTGCCTCCGGCGACGGCGTCCTCGCAGTTCGAGGTGTAGACCCAGCCGCCGTCGTCCTGCGGGAAGACGGCACCGCCGTCGGGGCTGACGTGCCACGTGTAGCCCGTGTCCGCCACCGGCTCGCCGGTGGTGGCCAGGACCCGGGAGGTGAAGCCCTCGGGCAGGCGCAGGCCGTTGGCATCGGGCTCGCCCAGCGGGCCGAGCCGCACCGGGGCCGGCGGTGCGGTCGTCGTCGGGGTGGTCGACGCCGTGGTCTCGGTGGTGTCGGGGCCAGACGTGGTCCCCCCACTGCTGCTCGCGCCGTCGTCGTCGCTGCAGCCGGCCACCCACGGCAGCACGGCGGTGGAGACGAGCCCGAGGCCCATCAGCCGCAGCATGCGTCGTCGGTCGATGTCGAGATCCCCTGGTGTCACGCGGCGGACGGTAGTCGGGCGGTGAACAGGGGGAGACGCCGTGGGGTCACGCCTTGGTGATCGGGGCCCAGGCGAGGAGCAGGACCTTCTCGCCCTCGCGGGGGAAGCGCACGGTGATCTCGGTCTTGTCGCCCTGGCCCTGCAGGTCGAGGACCACGCCCTCGCCCCACTTGGCGTGGAGGACGTCGTCGCCGATCCGGATGCCGTGATCGGCCACCGGGTGCGAGGCCGCGCTCTGGCCCGCCTCCATGGCCGCGTCGACCTGCATCTGCCGGGCCGCCTCCCGCCGGGCCCGGGCCGGGCTCACGCCGTCGCCCCGGTCGGGTCGGTCTCGACTGCCCCACGACGTCGACCCACCGCTGCTCCCCCAGCTGCCGCCACCCCGCGACGCCCGCCGCCGGCCCTGGATCTCGGTGACCAGCTCGGAGGGGATCTCCTCCAGGAAGCGGCTGGGCGGGTTGTACTGGGTCGCCCCGAACATGGTGCGGGCCCAGGCGTGGCTCAGGTGGAGCATCTCGCGGGCGCGGGTGATGCCGACGTAGGCGAGGCGGCGCTCCTCCTCCAGCTCGGCCGGCTCGGTGAGGGCCCGGATGTGGGGGAAGACGCCGTCCTCCATCCCGATGATGAACACGATCGGGAACTCGAGGCCCTTGGCCGAGTGCAGGGTCATCAGCACGACCTGCGACTCGTCGGGGTCGAGGGCATCGGTGTCGGACACCAGGCTGATCGACTCGAGGAAGGCGTCGACGTCGTCGACCTCCTGCGCCGCCCCCATCAGCTCGGCCAGGTTCTCGAGGCGCCCCTCGGCCTCGATCGAGTGCTCGGCCCGCAGCTCGGCCACGTAGCCGCTCTTGTCGAGGCACACCTCGAGCATCCGGGCCGGGCCCTCGTCGCGGACGTCGGCGGCCTCGTCGATGACGGCCAGGAAGGCGGCGATGCCGTTGACGGCGCGCCCGCCGATGCCGGCCTCGTCGGATCGCCGCATGGCGTCGAGGAAGGTCAGGCCCTGGCTGGCGGCCCAGGCGTCGAGCCGGGCGATGGAGGCGTCGCCCACGCCCCGCTTGGGGGTGTTGACGACCCGCTTGACCGACACCTCGTCGGCCGGGTTGGTGACCGACTTCAGGTAGGCGACGGCGTCCTTGATCTCGCGCCGGTCGTAGAAGCGGGTGCCCCCGACGACCTTGTAGGGGATCGACTGGCGGGCGAGGGACTCCTCCAGGACGCGGCTCTGGGCGTTGGTCCGGTAGAAGACGGCCACGTCGCCCCAGCGGTAGCCCTGGTCGTGGAGGGCCGACATCCGACCGGTGACCCACTGGGCCTCGTCGGCCTCGTCGTCGGCGTGGTAGCGGGAGATGAGGTCGCCCTTGCCCTGGTCGGTCCAGAGCTCCTTGGGCTTGCGGCCGACGTTGTTGGCGATGACGGCGTTGGCGGCGTCGAGCACCGTCTGGGTCGACCGGTAGTTCTGCTCCAGCAGGACCGTCGTGACCTCGGGGAAGGCCTTCTCGAAGTCGAGGATGTTGGCGATGTCCGCCCCCCGAAAGGCGTAGATGCTGTTGTGCACCAGCACGCCCTCGGCGGAGTAGGTGTGCGAGGGGCTGACCTCGAGGTCGTGGACCGGGCCGTCGTACTCCTCGACCTCCACCGCGTCGACGGCGACCGGCCGGAACCCGTCGTCGTCCTCGATGAGCACCGTCATCCCAGGCCACAGGTGCGCAAGGGGTGTGAAGTCGTAGATCGCCCCGGCGATGCTCGCCCGGCGCCGGATGTCGAGCCCTCCGCCTGCAGCCGCCAGCTTCCTCGCCACCATGACCGCCTCCGGCCAGCTCTTGCGAGCGGTCTCGACCCGCCGCGAGGAGGCCCTGTCGCCCCGCACAGGGAGCCCGGCGGCTTCGACCATCTCGGCAACGTCGGATCGGTTCGTCGACCACTGGACCCGGTGGTAGCCGAGCCCGGTCCGTCGGTCGGAGAACATCGTGAGGTTGAGCGAGCCTCGTCGGGCGCCGTTGGCGGGCCGATGATGTGGGAAGTCGGGGTGGAGGTCGAGATCCTCCATCAGGTGCTTCGCCCGGCTTCGGGTGTCGAGGTCGAGGAACAGCTTCTCGAGGCGCGCCTCGTCGAACGCCAGATTGCGTCCCAGGCCGTGGAAGAGCGCTGTCGGCAGTCCGTACTCTGCGGCGTAGAACGCCTCCCAGTACGCAGCATCAGCGCGTGACCTGCAGATCTTCAGGATCCAGGCCTTGTCGGCGTGCTCCTGGTTGGACCTGACCATCAGCCCCGGCGCCGGTCGTCCCCGGCTGTCCATGCGGATGGCACGGGTGAGGCCGATGCGGAAGCCGCGGTCCCCCCGTTCCATCAGATACACGAGGTGGTCGTCGGGAGAGAGGGTGGGGCGAGCGAGGACCATGTGGTGGGGGGTGCCTGTGAGGGCACGACCGCCGGCCCGAACCCTGTAGGTCCGGCCCGCCCAGCGGCCGGCACGCGCCTCGGTGACGGTCGACAGGTGGCGGGCGCCATCACCGCCGGTGCCCCACACCTCGTCACCGGCGGCGAGTGCTTCGATCGAGCGGGGCCCGGCGGGTGTCGACACCTGCGTGCCCGGCGGGAAGCACTGGTCGCCGTCCCCCACGACCATGACGTTGCGGTGGTCGGAGGCGAGGAGGAGGATCAGCTCGTTCTGGACCGGGTTCGTGTCCTGGTACTCGTCGACGAGGATGTGCTGGAAGCGCTGCTGGTAGTGGGCCAGCGCCTCCGGGAAGGCCTTGAGCACCTCGACGGTGACGCCCAGCAGGTCGTCGAAGTCCATGGCCCCGGCCTTGCGCAGCCGGCCCTGGTAGTCGCGGTAGGCCTCGGCGAAGCGGCGCTCGAAGGGGTTCGACGCCTGGGCGGCGTAGGTGTCGACGTCGAGACCCTTGTTCTTGGCCGCCGAGATCTGGGCGTAGACCGAGCGGGCCGAGAACCGCTTGGGGTCCATGTCGAGGTCGCGCAGGACGTAGCCCATCAGCCGTTGGGCGTCGGCCATGTCGTAGATCGTGAAGCTCGACGGGTAGCCCAGACGAGTGGCCTCGCGGCGGAGGATGCGGACGCACGCCGAGTGGAAGGTCGAGACCCACATCTTCTGGGCCACCGGGCCGACCAGGCCCTCGACCCGGTGCTTCATCTCGTCGGCCGCCTTGTTCGTGAAGGTGATGGCCAAGATGGCGAAGGGCGACACGCCGTGGTCGCGGATCAGGTGGGCGATGCGGTGGGTCAGGACCCGGGTCTTGCCCGAGCCGGCGCCGGCCAGCACCAGGAGGGGGCCGTCGACGTGGGTGACGGCGTCGGCCTGGGCCGGGTTGAGCCCGAGCAGCAGCTCGGGCGCGTCGTCGTCACGGGTGTCCCGGGGCATCACGGCCACCCTACCGAGGGGGTGCGACAGCCCTCCGCGGCCAGGGGGCCAGCCCCCGGACACGACTCGTGCCCACCAGGTCGCAGCGGGGCCGATGTTCCTGGGAGACTGCCGTCATCGGCGCCACCCCGCCCTCGGACTCCCCCCGGCCTGCACCATCCCGGGGCCACGCTGCGCCCGAGCGCGGCGGCGATCCGGCGCGCCCCGATCCCGACGAGCCGCTCGAGACCGACGAGCCCGAGGGCCTGCTCGGCACCAACGTCACCGCCGAGATGCTCAAGGTCACCACGACCAAGACGCTCAAGCGGACGCCGCTGATCATCCTGTTCTTCCTGGTCTTCAACTACCTCGTGCTGCCCACGCTGGGCGACGCGGGGGAGGCCATCGACCGGCTCAGCGCCGTGAACCCGTTCTTCCTGCTGCTCGCCCTCGGGCTCGAGGGGGCGGCGCTGGCGGCCTACGCCCAGCTCACGCGGGTCACCCTGCCGCCCGAGCCCAAGCTGAGCCTGGTGTCGGTGCTCCGCATCCAGCTGTCGACCAGGGCCGTCACCAACCTGGTGCCGGGCGGGTCGGCGGCCGGCGGCACCCTCGGCTACCGGCTGTTGACCCAGGCGGGCATCGACAGCCCGTCGGCGGGGTTCAGCATGGCGACCGTCGGCCTGGGCTCGGCCATCGTCCTCAACCTCCTGCTCTGGGTCTCCCTGCTGATCTCGGTCCCGCTCGACGGCTTCAACCCGCTCTACGGCACCGCCGCCATCACCGGGATGCTGCTGCTGGCCGCCGTCGCCGCCGGCGTGGCCCTGATGCTCAAGGGCCGCGACACGGCGGTGCGGGTGGTCAGGGCCGTGGCCCGGAAGGTGCCGTTCCTCCAGCCCGACACCGCCGAGCGCTTCGTCCGCACCCTGGTGGCCCGGCTGGCCGAGCTGCTCGACAACCCGACGCTGCTGCGCCGGGGGTTGACCTGGGCCGCCGTCAACTGGCTCCTCGACGCCGCCGCCCTGTGGGTGTTCATCCGGGCCTTCGGGCCC
>DASYLG010000398.1:0-7436 GCA_036009685.1 Iamia sp.
CGGGTCTGGTGCGGTGGCGCACGCTGATCGACCGGCGGGGCCAGCTCGACGAGGTCCGCACGAGGCGGGGCGAGGTCGTCGAGGCCACCATGCGGGCCCTGCGATGACGCACGTCGCCACCGGCGACTGCGAGCGGTGCCGTCCGGGGCTCGTCGCCCAGCCCGTCAACACGGTGTCGAGCCTCGCCTTCGTCGCCGCCGGGGTCCCCCTCGTGCGGGGGCGGCGACCGGTCACCCGGGCGCTGGGCTGGGCCGCGGTGGCCGCCGGGCTGGGGAGCGTCGCCTACCACGGCCCCGGGACGGCGGCGGGCCGCTACGCCCACGACGCCTCGCTGCTCGCCCTGCTGGGGCTGATGGCCCTCGACGACGGGGGCCGGGCGACGGGCCGGACCCCGCCCCCCGTGGGCCTTGCCGCCATCCCACCCCTCGCCGCCGTCGGCGCCCTCCCGCCGTTGACCGAGGTGGCCCAGCCCGTGGCCGGCGCCCTCGCCGTCGCCGCCGGGGTGGCGCGCGCCATCCGGCGCGGCGCTGAGGACGGCCCCGCCCCGCTGGCCGGGTCGGTGGTCCTCGGGGCCGGCGTCGTGCTCCACGCCCTGGGGCGCACCGGAGGGCCGCTCTGCGAGCCCGACTCCCGGCTCCAGCCCCACGCCGCCTGGCACGTCGCAGCCGCCGCGGCCGTCCTCCTCCGCCACGCCCGCTGACCCCTCACCCCGGAGGTGGCGATCAGATCCGGCGGGAGCCGCCGGATCCGATCGCCAGTTGCAAGAAGCGGTGGGCCCGGGGTCCCCGGCGCGGTTGTGTAGTCGTTGCTCACGACCGGTGGGGCGATCGTCCGTACCGTCGCTCCCATGAGGAGCAGGGGAGCGATCGCGCTCGTGGTGGCGGCACTGGCCCTGACGTCGTGTGCCGGCATCGGCACGGTGAGCCAGGAGGAGGTCACGGCCGAGGCCCAGCGTCGCGGCGGGGGGATCACGACCCACCTCGTCGACGCCGCCGTCGAGGCCGTGGCCGAGGAGACGGGTCGAGACCCGCTGCCGGTCCACTCGATCACCGCCACCCTCGCCCAGGTCACCATCGTGGTCCCGTCCGCCGACGGGTCCCCCGGGCGGGACGCCTGGACCTACGGCACCAGCGGCCTCTACGGCGGGCGAGGCCTCACCGGTCCGGCGGTCGCCGGGGAGTCGGCCGGTGGCATCTTCGCCGTCGCGACCGGCGACCTGGACGTCGACACCGCCGGCGCCACCGCCCGGGACGCGGGCGGGCCCGGCACCTGGGTCGAGTCCGTCACCGTCGCCCGGCCGGGCGAGGGCGCCGAGCCGGTCGTGAGCGTCGTCGTCACCGACGGGGCCGTCTCGCAGACGATCGTCGTGGAGGGATCCCGATGAGGACGATCTGGCGGTTCCTCATCGGCCAGGCCGTGCTCGTGGGCGCGCTGCTGTCGCTGCCGTGGCTGCTGCTCGTCGTCTACCCGGGGATCCTGGAGCTCACCGCCCCGGTGCTGTGCCCGTCCGGCCAGCCCGACGCGCGGATCGTCGAGTACACCTACACCAACCACGACGGGACGCACGCCAACGACACGCTGGTCTGCCTCGGACCCGACGGCGACCTCACCGAGGTCGGGTCGTGGGCGCCCCTCGGCGTGTACTTCGTCGGCGTGTTCGTCGTCTCCGAGGCGGTGGTGCTGCCGATCCAGCTGCTGGGGATCGTCCGACGGGGGCGGCGAGGGTCACGGCCGCCCGGACCGCCCCGACCGGTCCGACCAGCCCGAGTGCCACCGGTGATCAGTCTCCGCGGCGGCCGCGGCGTCTAGTCCCTGAGGCCGAGGGCCCGGACCTCGGTGAGGGTGTCGGCCTCGGCCGGGGTCTTGTCCGGGCGGTAGCGCAGGACGCGGGCGAAGCGGAGGGCGACGCCGCCGGAGTACCGGGTCGAGCGCTGGACGCCGTCGACGGCGACCTCGACCACCAGCTCGGGGCGGACGTGGACCACGTGGGCCTCGTCGGTGCGCTCGTCGCCGGTGGCGATGGCCTGCAGCGCCTCGGTCTGCCAGCCGAGCAGCTCGTCGGTCATCCCCTTGAAGGTCTTGCCCACCATGACCAGCCCGTCCCGGTCGCCGGCGCCGTCGACCCGGGCGCCGAGGTGGAGGTTCGACAGCCACCCCCGCCGCCGGCCGTGGCCCCACTCGGCCGCCAGCACCACCAGGTCGAGGGTGTGGACCGGCTTGACCTTGCGCCAGGCCTTGCCCCGGCGGCCGGCCTCGTAGAGCGTCGACGCCCCCTTGACCACGACGCCCTCGTGCCCGGCGGCCAGGGCGTCGTCGAGGACGGCGGCGGCGTCGGCCGGGTCCGACGTGCGGGTGCCGGGGATCTGCCACGGGCCGGCCACCTCGGCCAGCGACGCCCGCCGCTCGTGCAGGGGGGCGTCGATGAGGTCGACCCCGTCCCGGTGGAGCAGGTCGAAGAACCAGGGCCGCACCGCCACCGGAGCCTCGCGGCCGTCGGCCCCGATCCGGCTGGCCGTGTCCTGGAACAGCACCGGCCGCAGGGCGTCATCGACCACCAGGGCCTCGCCGTCGAGTACCAGCCGCTCGGCCGGCAGGGCCCGGACCAGGTCGACCACCTCGGGGAGCCGGCCGGTGATCTCGTTGAGGTTCCGGGTCCAGATCCCGACCTGGTCGCCGCGCCGGTGGACCTGGATGCGGATGCCGTCGAGCTTCCAGTCGACGACGGCATCGCCGAGGTCCTCGACGGCGGCGGCCACGGATGCGGCGGTGGAGGCGAGCATGGGCTGCACCGGGCGGCCCAGCTCCAGCCCGACGGCGGCCAGGCCCTCGGCCCCCGTGGTGAGGGCGACGTGGGCGATGGCGGGCAGGTCGCCGCCCAGCATGGCGGCCCGCCGCACGACGGTGGCCGGGACCTCGGCGGTCCGGGCCACGGCGTCGGCCATCACGCCGGCGAGGGCACCCTGGCGGAGCTCGCCCCCGAAGAGGCGGAACAGGAAGGTGGCCTCGTCGGTCGTGGCCCGGCCCAGCAGCGCCGACAGGAGCCGGCGCCGCTCGCCGCCCGAGCCGGCCCCGCCCAGCCCGGCCAGGGCGGTGAGGGCGGCGTCGACCTCCAGCACGGTCAGGGTCGGCTCGGTGGCTGGGGGCTGCTCGGCCGCCTGGAGGGTCCGCCACCCGACGCCGATCCGGCCCTGGAGCGGCACGCCGGTGAGGAAGCCAACGGTGACCGCCACCTCGGACGGGTCGAGATCGCCGAGCAGGGCGGCGATGGCGTCGCGCTTGGCCGATCGAGAGGCGGTCCCGGCCACCACCGCGGAGGTGGCCACGACGGCAGCGAACGGCGTGGGGGAGGGGGCGACCGGCTCGGGCACGGCGCCAGTGTGGCCGACCTCGCGGGGCGCTGACCGATGAGGCGGATCGGGCCCGCCGGTCGACCCACCATGAGCCGCCCGTTCGTCATCGCCCTGCCCGTCGAGGACCGCGTCCGGTCCCACGCCTTCTACACGGAGGGCCTGGGGCTGGAGGCGGTCGGGCCCCTCGCCGACGACGGGGTGCCCGAGCCCCTCCAGCTCCGCCTCGGGCCCGACCTCCACCTCATGCTCATCCCCAGGGGCGGGTTCGGCTGGGTCACCGCACCCCACGAGACCGCCGCGGCCGGCACCAGTGAGTGCCAGCTGAGCTGGAGGGTGTCCACGGAGGCCGAGGTCGACGCCGCCGTCGGGCGAGCACGCGCCGCCGGCGCCGACGTCCTGGTCGAGCCGGAGGTCCGGCCCTGGGGCTACTCCGCCCTCTTCGCCGACCCCGACGCCCACCTCTGGATGGTCATGGTCCCACCCGCCGACTGGTGCGCGTGATGCGGTAGGGTGCGCATCATGCGCACCACGCTCAGCATCGACGATCATCTGCTGGAGCGGGCCAAGGAGCGGGCGCGCGAGAACGGCACCAGTCTCGGCACGCTGGTCGAGAACGCGCTCCGTCGGGAGCTCACCCGACCTGACCTGGGAGAAGCCCCCCCGATACCGGTCTTCCGAGGCGGTGGTGGCCTGCGCCCGGGGGTCGACCTGTCCTCGAATCGTGCCATCCAGGAGCTCCTCGACGAGGGCATGCCCCCCGAGAAGCTGCGGTGATCCTGCTCGACGTCAACGTCGTCGTCGCCGCCCACCACCACGATCATCCCCAGCACGAGATCGTCCGTCCGTGGTTCGACGAGCTCATGGCGGGGCGTGATCCGTTCGGCGTCCCGGCGACCGTCTGGGCCTCTGCGGTGCGTCTCGTCACGAACCGCCGGATCTTCGAGGTTCCGGCCACCCCGAAGGACGCGTTCGCGTTCATCCGGGCTGTCGTGGCGCAACCGTCGTACCAGGCCATCGAGCCGGGCCCGCGCCACCTCGCCGTCTTCGAGGCGGTGTGCACCTCGGCCGACGCTCGCGCCGATCTGGTCCCCGATGCGTTCCTGGCCGCCCTGGCCATCGAGAACGCGGCAACGGTGGCCTCCTTCGACCGGGACTTCGCCCGGTTCGAGGGGTTGGACTGGATCATCCCCGCTTCGCGGTGACGCACGGGCTTGGAGGTGGGGGCGGGGGTCGCTACAGTTGCCAACTCGTGCACGGGGCCTGATCAAGGTCCGGTCCCGCCGCCGAATCGACGTCCGTGTGCGCCCGCTCCCAGGAGGGGGAACCGCACGGCACAACCGAATCGACGCTCCGCCGGGTCTGCCCGAGCGGAGCGTCCGCGTGAACGGACCGTCCGTTCCTCCGCGAGAAGAGAGATCCATGGCAACCAAAGCGATCGTCGGGTCCAAGCTCGGCATGACGCAGATCTGGGACGATGATCGCAACGTCGTCCCGGTGACCGTCCTGCAGGTCGAGCCGGTCCGTGTCGTCAGCATCAAGACGCCCGAGCGCGACGGCTACAGCGCCCTCCAGGTGACCTTCGGCCAGAAGAAGGCCTCGAAGCTCACCAAGCCGGTGGCCGGTCAGTTCGCCAAGGCCGACGTCGAGGCCGGGCCCCGTCTCGTCGAGCTCCGCCTCGACGACGTGTCCGAGTACACCGTCGGCCAGACCCTCGGCGTGGACATCCTCACCGAGGGCGGCCTGATCGACGTCACCGCCGTCAGCAAGGGCAAGGGCTTCGCCGGCGTCATGAAGCGCCACGGCTTCGCCGGCCAGCGCGCCAGCCACGGTGCCCACCGGGTCCACCGGGCCCCCGGCGCCATCGGCGCCTGCGCCACGCCCGCCCGGGTGTTCAAGGGCCAGCGCATGGCCGGCCGCACCGGTGGCGAGAAGGTCACGACCATGAACCTCGAGGTCGTGCGGACCGACACCGAGCGCAACCTCCTGCTCATCAAGGGCGCCGTGCCCGGCCCCAAGGGCGGCCTGGTGCTCGTGCGCAACGCGGTCAAGGCCGCCGGGAAGGGTGCCTGATGGCCAAGATCGACGTGCTCGACGCCTCGGGCAAGAAGACCACCACCGCCGAGCTCGACGACGCTGTCTTCGGCATCACGCCCAACGGCGCCGTGCTCCACCAGGTGGTGACGGCCCAGCTGGCCGCCCGCCGGGCCGGCACCCAGTCGACCAAGACCCGGGCCGAGGTCGCCGGCGGTGGCGCCAAGCCCTGGAAGCAGAAGGGCACCGGCCGTGCCCGCCAGGGCTCGATCCGCTCCCCGCAGTGGGTCGGCGGCGGTGTGGCCCTCGGGCCCAAGCCCCGCAGCTACGCCCAGCGCACCCCCAAGAAGATGGTGCGTCTGGCGCTCCGCTCGGCCCTCTCGGACCGGGCCGCCGACGGCAAGGTCAAGATCGTCGACCTCGGCTTCGACGCCCCCGCCACCAAGCAGGCCGTCGAGGCCCTGGGCAAGATCGGCGTCGAGGGCAAGATCCTCCTCGTCCTGGCGGCCGACGACACGGCGACGTGGAAGAGCTTCCGCAACCTCACCGACGTGCACCTGATCGTCCCCGGTGAGCTCAACGCCTACGACGTCCTGGTCAGCGACTGGGTCGTCTTCACCCCGGGCACCGTCCCCACCGACACCAAGGTGTCGCGGGGACCTGCGCCCGTCGCCGATGATGCCGAGACCACGGAGGAGGAGTCGTGAAGGACCCCCGCCAGGTGCTCCTGAAGCCGGTCGTGAGCGAGAAGTCCTACGCCCTGCTCGAGTCCAACCAGTACACCTTCATCGTCCACCCGACGGCCTCCAAGCCCGAGATCAGCGATGCCGTGGAGTCGATCTTCGACGTCACCGTGCTGAAGGTGAACACGCTCAACCGCGTGGGCAAGAAGACCCGCAACCGCCGCACCGGCAAGGTCGGGTCCAAGTCCGCCACCAAGCGGGCCATCGTCACCCTCGCCGAGGGCGACTCGATCGACCTGTTCGAGAGCTGAGGAGGACCCGATGGCTCTACGCAAGCGCAAGCCCACCAGTGCCGGTCGCCGGTTCCAGACCGTCTCGGACTTCTCCGAGATCACCAAGACCACGCCCGAGAAGTCGCTGGTCGGCCCGAAGCCCAAGACCGGTGGCCGCAACAACGGCGGCCACAAGACCGCTCGCCACAAGGGCGGTGGCCACAAGCGCCAGTACCGCCAGGTCGACTTCCGTCGCATCAAGGACGGCGTGCCGGCGAAGGTCGCGGCGGTCGAGTACGACCCGAACCGCAACTGCCGCATCCTCCTGCTGCACTACGTCGACGGGGCCAAGAGCTACATCATCGCCCCGCGCGACGTGAAGGTCGGCGACCGGCTCCAGTCGGGCCAGGGGGCCGAGATCCGCTCCGGCAACGCCATGCCGATGCGCTACATCCCGGTCGGCACCACCGTGCACAACGTCGAGCTCAAGCCCGGCGGCGGTGGGCGCATGGCCCGCAGCGCCGGTTCCAGCGTCCAGCTGGTCGCCAAGGAGGGCGAGTTCGCCACCCTGCGCCTCCCCAGCACCGAGATGCGCCGGGTGCCGATCGACTGCCGGGCCACCGTCGGCATCGTCGGCAACGCCGAGGCCGAGCTGGTCAAGATCGGCAAGGCCGGGCGCAACCGCTGGAAGGGCGTCCGCCCCCAGACCCGTGGCGTCGCCATGAACCCCGTCGACCACCCCCACGGTGGCGGCGAGGGCAAGACCTCCGGAGGCCGTCACCCGGTCTCGCCGTGGGGCAAGCCCGAAGGCCGCACCCGCGACCAGAACAAGCCGTCCCAGAAGCTCATCGTCCGGCGCCGCCGCACCCGCGGCTCGCGGAGGTAACCCAGAATGCCCCGTTCACTCAAGAAGGGCCCGTTCGTCGACGGCCATCTGCTCAAGAAGGTCGACGTCCTGAACGAGGCCAACGAGAAGCGGGTCATCAAGACCTGGTCTCGCCGCTCCACGATCATCCCCGACATGGTCGGCCACACCATCGCCGTGCACGACGGCCGCAAGCACGTCCCGGTGTACATCACCGAGTCGATGGTCGGACACA
>DASYLG010000399.1:0-3764 GCA_036009685.1 Iamia sp.
GGGCCGGCGCTGGCGTCGCGCTGGTGCGGCGAGCCACGACCGCTCCTCCCGTTCGTGGTGGACCTGTCCTTCACGGGCTACCACGACGACCGGACGGTCGTGGCGGCGTGGATCGCACCCGCCCCTCCGATGGTCGACGTCTCGGCCGTCGGGCCCGACGAGGACGGCGAGGCGGCGTCGTGAGCGACCGGATCACGATCACGGCCGACGAGCTCGGCCCGGTCGGCGACGAGCTGGGCCGGGGCGGGCAGGGGATCGTCTACGAGCTGCCCTCTCGACCGCATCACCTCCTCAAGGTCTACCTGGACGATGCCGTCGACCGCGACGGGCTCGAGGCGCTGGTGCGCTGGCGTCTCCGCCTGTCGTCGCGCGACCGGCGGGTCATCGATGCCATGACGGCCTGGCCGCTGGCCGTCGTCCCCGACCTCTCCACCGGCCTCGCCTTCGTGATGCGGCGGGCGCCCACGGAGTTCTTCCACGATCGTCCGGGTGGATCCCGACCCCACGACCTGCAGTGGGCCTACTGCACATCCGTCGCCTACTCGGGGCGGCAGCCGGCCACCCGCCGCCAGGCCGTGACCATCGTGCACCGACTGGCGATGGTGCTCGACGTCCTGCATCGCAACGACGTCGTCTACGGCGACCTCAGCGCCACCAACGTCCTGTGGTCGGCGCGCCACGGGCGTCCCCGGATCTTCCTCATCGACTGCGACGCGGCCTGGGCCACGATCGGGCCACGGGGGTGCGGCGGGGGCCAGACCCCCAACTTCGCCGATCCGTGGCCCAGCGACGGGACCCCCGCGGCCGAGCGCCGGCGTGACCTCTACAAGCTCGGTCTCGTCTTCCTGCGCCTCTACTACCGCTCGCAGCTGCCCGTGACGGCCGAGACCCCGACCATCGACCTGGCCGCCGACCCCCCGATCACGAGGTCGGTGCACGGTCTGCTGCAAGGGGCGCTCAGCCCCGACGGTGACCGTCCGACGGCGGCCGACTGGATGCCCCGCCTGGCGGCGCTCGACCGGCGGTTGCGCGCCGCAGGTGTGACGTGATGACCGAAGCCGCTCGCCGGGTCGCGTTCGACCTCGGGCGGGTGGGCGTCGTGGTACCCCGTCACATCCCCGTGGGCGCGCTGGACGCATCGGCCATCGCCGCCGACCACCGGGTCGTCTCCGGGGTCAGAGGACAGGGTCGGACGATCACGGTCACGGCGCGCCGCGGCGCCGTGGAGCACCGCACCATCTCGGCCATCGAGGTCGATCCCTCGCTGCGCGGAGTCGACCTCGGCCTGGTCCTGGCCCACGAGCTGATGCACGCCCGGCTCCACCTGGCGGGCACCCCCTCCCTGCCGGCCTGGCTGGAGGAGGGGCTGTGCGAGATGGTCGCGGTGGTGTGGATGAGCGCCGTCCTGCCCCAGGCCGTGCTCGACCGGATGCTCCCCGCCCTCGATGGCCGTCGCCCGGCGCTGTACCGCTCGGGGCTGGCCCGGGTGCAGGCGGCGGTCCGGGCCCACGGCGTGCTCCCCGTGATCGTCGCCGCGGAGAGGTCGGGGCGGTTGCTGCCGGTGCCGTGACGGGTCCCGGCGCGTCGTCCGTCAGGGGTGGGCATGACCGACGTCCAGGACTCCGCCCCCCCGACCTCCTCGGCCCTCGACGACGTCCGCCAGTGGCGGCGCCGGGGGCGTGACGACGGCCGCCGCCGCCTGCCCCGCCAGGGCGAACCCAACCCGGTGGCCGAGCTCCTCGGCGCCGAGCTGGCCCTCGAGGTGCGGGCCGTCCGCCAGCACCTCCGGGCCGAGCTGATCGACCTCGACGCCGTGCTGGCGTCCACTCGGGCCGAGCGCGACGCCCTCGGCCCCCCATCCGGCCCTCCGCCGGTGCTGCGGCGACGGGGTGAGGCCCAGGCCAGCCTGGACGCCCGCCTGGCCCAGCTGGCGGCCGAGCGGGACGCCATCGAGCCCCGGCGGGTCGACGCCACCGACACCGCGGTCCAGCGGGCTCGGCGCGCCGCGGCCGCCTACGCCGAGGGCAACGCCGCCACCCGGCGGCGACCGATCCAGCTGCCCGACGTCGACCTCGACCTCACCGGCGACCTCGCCGATCCCCTCACCGACTGATCCACCCGCCCCCACCTTCCCGGAACCCGGAGCCCACCATGATCCCCTTCCCCTTTCGGCGTCGCCGGTCGGCGCCCCCCGGAGCGCCCCCGCTCGATGCCGATGCCGTCCCGATCGTGGCCGAGGGCCCGAACGGGGAGACGGCGCCGAGCACGGCACCCCACGACGAGCCCGGCCCCATGATCCCGGTCGGCATCACCCCCCCTCCGGCCCTCGCCATCGACGAGGCGATGGCCTTCGTCGAGGATGCCGCGGTGCGGATGGCGGCCACCGGTCTGCCGACGGAGGACCACGACCTGACCCGCTGCTTCCCCGTGGAGGACGTGGTCAAGGCCAGGGTCGGCACCGTCCAGAGCGACATCGTCACCTGGGGCCGCATGCTCCCTGGTGAGACCCTGGGTCTGATCGACACCGACGAGCGGACCGTGCAGGAGATCGATCCCCTCATCGAGCGGGCCGACGCCCGGGGCATGGGCCTGGCGAACGACCACGAGGAGCTCGAGCGCGAGGCAGCCGTCGGCGACACGGACGCCTTCGCCGGCGGGACCGGCGACATCATGCTCGGCATCGGGGGCCTCCTCGCGCTGGTCGAGATGCCGCTCATCTCGCCCGTCGTCGGTCGCTACTTCGACCTGCCCGACGCCGGCGTCGAGAAGTACCTGGCGGCCTTCGTCGTCATCGCCATCCAGTCGCTGGCCGCCGGTGGGGCCGGAGCCGCCATCAAGGAGTGGCAGTCGTCCTCCGACGAGCGGACCCGCCGACGCTTCATGGGGGGCCTCGCCCTGGCGCTCCTCGGCTTCTCCGTCACGCTGGCGACGACCATCATCGGCTTGCGGGTCGCCCACTTCTACGAGAGCGCCGCCGGCCGCAACGGCGGGGTGGCGATCGCCTTCTTCGCCGCCCTCCAGCTGCTCATCGTGACCGTGGCCCTGGCCGCCGGCTGGTACGGCCACTCCCCCCTGCGACGCCGTCTGGCCAACCTGCAGACCCGGGTGGAGGAGGGCCTCGGCGACGTCGGAGCGCTCCAGCGCCAGAAGTCTGCGTGTCTGGCCCACGCCGTCAAGGTGGCCGACTACCGAGCGTCGATCGACCGCCACGTCCGTGGCGCTCAGGAGAGGGCTCGGACCGATGGCGTGCTCGTGGTCGAGCACTTCCGGATGTGCCTGGACATGGCGCTGGACGGAACCCCCGATGCCGACATGCGCCGCTGGGTGGTGGCCAACGCCGCCAAGCCCCTGTTCTCCATCCCGCCGGACGACGACGACCTCGATGACGATCTCTTCGATGACGTCCCGCCGTCTCTCTTCTAGGCGGCGCCGGCCGACGGGCACGAGGGGCCGCCCGAGGGTGTCGTCTCTGTCACCACCTCGTCAGAGCGCATCCTCGGGGCTCCATGCTCCGATGGCGGAGCTCCGTGGTTCAGCAATGCAGAACTTCGGCGTTCAACCATCCACCTCATCCCATCAAAGCCCCGACCTTGGTAGGTTTTTCCCCGTGAGCTCGTCCGCCTCGACTCCTCGACGCTTCACACTGAGTCGTCAGGACGGCGAGCTGTCCGGTGACACCGGAGCCTTCACGCCCGCCGGCATCGTCTCGCTCCGCCTCCACCGCGTTCGGCTGCTCTTCGACCGGGCTGACCTGTCCCGTCTGG
>DASYLG010000400.1:0-1503 GCA_036009685.1 Iamia sp.
TCCGGGCCGACCGGGTGCGGATCGTCCCCAACGGCGTCGACCTCGAGCGCCACCCGCCGCCGTTCGACCTGCGGACCGACCTCGCCGTGCCGACCGACGTCCCGCTGGTCGGCACCATCTCCCGGCTGGTGCCCCAGAAGGACCCGCTGACGTGGGTGGCCATGGCCGCCCGGGTGGTCGAGCAGGTGCCCGACGCCCACTTCGTGATCGTGGGCGACGGGGCCCTGCGCGACGAGGTCACGACCGCCGTCGCCACCGCCGGGCTCGATGAGCGCCTCCACCTGGTGCCCCACCTCCCCGAGGCCGATCGGGCCCTGACCAGCCTCGACGTCTTCGCCATGGCCTCGGTCTTCGAGGGCGCGCCCTACGCCCCCATGGAGGCCATGCGGGCCGGTGTCCCGATCGTGCTGACCGACGTGGCCGGCAGCGCCGATCTGGTCGACGACGGCGTCGACGGCCGCATCGTCCCCGCCCGCGACCCCGGGGCCCTGGCCGCCGCCGTGGTCGAGCAGCTGACCGACCGGTCCCTCGCCGCGGCCCGCGCCGCCCGCGCCCGGTGCACCGTGGCCGAGCGCTTCGGCGGCCCCGACATGGGTCGCCGCACCCGGGCCGTCTACGCCGAGGTCGCCCGCCGTCGAGCCCCGGGGTGACCAGCGCCACGGCAGGTCCGGACGCCGGTCACGGCGAATACCCAGACCCGACCCTGGCGACGTTCGCCGGGACGCTGCACTCGACGAAGGAGATGTCGGACTTGGAGCTGCGCCGCTACCTGGCCCTCCTCCGCCGCCGGTGGCTCCTCATCCTGCTGACCGTCGTGGTCGCGCTGGCCGTGGGCTGGTCGATCACGCCGCGGACCGACAGCTACACGGCCCGCAGCACCCTCTACATCGGGTCCCGCACCCTCGAGTCGGACCAGAACGACCTCTCGGGCGACCGGGCCCTCGCCCTCGACCGCCTCGTCGTCACCTTCTCGGTGATGATCGACAGCGAGCCCATCGCGGCCCGGGCCGTCGACCTCACCGGCGAGAAGGTCTCGGCCGAGAACCTCGTGGGCAAGACCACCACCGAGCCCGAGCCGGCCACGCAGCTGCTCTACATCGACGTCGTCGACGCCGACCCGGCCCGGGCCCAGGCCCTCGCCAACGGGCTGGCCGACGCCTTCGTCGAGCAGATCCGCGACTTCGAGCCGGGCACCGCCACCGGCGGCGAGGGCGACGTCCCCGTCCTGCCCGCCTACATCTTCGAACGGGCCCGGCTGCCCACCGTCCCCGAGTCGAGCGGGCTGATCAAGAACCTGGTCCTGGCCGTCGTGCTGGGCGCCGGCCTGGCCGTCGCCGTCGTGCTCCTCCTCGACTACCTCGACATCAGCATCCGCACCCCCGACGACGCCGAGCGGCTCATCGAGCTGCCGGTGCTGGGCGTGATCCCGTCGCTGGGCACCGACGTGCCGGTGGGGGCAGGAGGCGCACGTGGCCGTTGACGGACTGCGCCGCGCCCGGGTGG
>DASYLG010000401.1:0-4611 GCA_036009685.1 Iamia sp.
ATCGCCCGCATCGTCGACGTGGCCGAGTCGTTCCCCCCGGGCACCGTCGTCGGCCGCCATCCCGGCCACGGCATCCTCGTCCGCCGGGCGGCGCCGGCCGACGAGCTCAGCACGGCACGGGGGGACAGCGGGTGAACCGGGCGGCGGTGTGGTCGATCAGGGTGGGGCCGGGGGCCGGGACCGGTCGGCCCATCCGTGCGGCGCCGCCGACGCTGGGGCACGCTGCCGGGGATGGACGAGATCACGG
This sequence comes from Iamia sp., assembly GCA_036009685.1. GTDB lineage: Bacteria > Actinomycetota > Acidimicrobiia > Acidimicrobiales > Iamiaceae > Iamia. The sequence goes on from DASYLG010000401.1 coordinate 248, forward strand.
TGCTGCCCGACGAGGCCATGGACGGGGCCCCGGCGATCATCGCCCTCGGTCCGGCGGCGTGGCGGGCCTGGCTCGACGAGCACGCCGCCACCACGCCTGCGGTGTGGCTGGTCAAGGACCGGTCCCGGACGGCCGGCGGCGTCACCGGTGTCGGCTACGAGGACGCCGTCTGCCAGGCCCTGTGCGTGGGCTGGATCGACAGCGTGGTCCGCCCGCGCGACGCCCAGACCACCTACCAGCGGTTCTCGCCCCGCAACCCCAAGAGCACGTGGGTCCGGTCCAACCGCGATCGGGTGGAGCGGCTGATCGCCACGGGGGAGATGGGTCCCGCGGGTCAGGCCCTGGTCGATGCGGCCCGGGCCTCGGGGGCCTGGGACCTGCTGGCCGCCATCGAGGACGGGATCGTGCCCGACGACGTCCAGGGCGCCCTCGACACCGTCCCGGCCGCGGCCGAGCACTTCGCTGCCTTCCCGCCCAGCGCCCGCAAGCAGATCCTGGCCTGGATCGTCACCGCCAAGAAGCCCGAGACCCGCCAGCGCCGCATCGCCACCACCGTCGAGAAGGCGGCCCGCAACGAGCGCGCCCAGAGCTGATCGGCCCCGACCGTTCTGATCTCCAAGCGTCGCGTGGGTGCGACCGTCCCTGATCAGAACGGGCCGGAACGGGCCGGGACCGGGATCCTCAGCGGGGTTCGCAGATGACGACGGGGATCTGGCGGTCGGTGCGCTTCTGGTAGCCGGCGTAGCCCTTGTAGGCGGCGGTGATCCGGGGCCAGAGCTCGGCCCGCTCGTCGCCCTCGGCGGTACGGGCCCGCATCGGCGTGGTCGTGCCGGCGATGGTCACCTCGACGTCGGGCTCGGCCACGAGGTTGCGATACCAGAGCGGGTCACGGTCGTCGCCGCCCTTGGAGGCGACCAGGACGACACGCCCGTCCTCGTGGACCGGGGCGGTGAGCAGGGTCGAGCGGCGCTGGCCGGTCTTGCGGCCGATGGTGTGGAGCTCGACCGTGGGCATGCCGAAGGGCGTCTTGAGCAGCCGGCCTCCCGACACCTTGAGGATGGTCCGGTGGGACAGGTTCATGCCCTTCATGCCGAGGTCGGTGAGGCTGTCCTTGAGGGCCATGGCCCGAGCCTACGGCTCGCCCTGCGGCGACCGAGCAGCCGGGCGCAGGCTCAGGGCGACGCCCAGGTCGGTGGCCAGGTCCTCGGCCTCGGCCCGTAGCCGGGCCGATCAGACCATCGGTGGCTCGGCGCCGGCTCGGGCAGACCGGCCAGGTCGGTCAGCAGGTCGAGGGCCCGGCCCACGTCGCCCCGGCGGATCAGGGGGCCTCGCGCCGAGGCGATGGTGTGGGGACCGTGGACCCCGACCCGGCTCACGGCCGCCCGCCCGCGGGACGGGTCGACGTCGGCGATCCAGGGGCTGAGGCGACGGTGGTAGGTCGAGAAGCCGTCCTCCCGCACGTCCCGGTCGAGCACCGACACCTCGTCGACGTCGTGGGGGATCGGCGTTCCGAAGCACACGACGACCAGAACACCCCGCTCACGGCGTCGTACAGGCCGAGGGTGGCGGGGGAGTCGTAGACCGGCGGCGGCCTCACCCGCCACGACCAGGAGTTCAGGGGCAGCGCGCTTCCGTCGCCGGGTGACGACGACCGGACGAGCCAGACGTCGGGGGCGACGGGCCGCGGGCGGGCGTGGGTCATGCGGGTCTCCGGGGATGCGAGGGATCGGCGGGACCCTCACACCATCCCCGCCCCCGCGTGGAGGGACGTTGGAACCCGCTTGGAAGCTCCCGCAGACTCGATCGCCAGTTCGCAGGGGTTGGCGGCGTCAGCTGGTGACGGTGCGCTGCTCCTGGGTGTCGGCCTCGACGGCGGCGTCGGTGAAGAGGAGGGGGCGGGTGGCCCGGGCGGCGTAGGCGTGGGTGCCGTCGGCGTGGTGCGGGGACCGGGGGTCGCCGGACTGGCCGTAGGCCATGAGGCCGACGCCGACGGGACCGTCGGGGCGCATCTCCACCGAGAACACGAAGCTGGCGCCGTAGCGGCAGGGGTAGCCCCCCTCCGCCAGACCCGACGTGACGGCCCGGCCGGGAATCGGCGGCGGGGCGGGGGCCCGGGGCTCCGTGCCGGTGTCGGCCACCGCGCTGACGGCGCCGAGGACGTTCAGGACGCCCTCGCGATCGATGCCCCCGTGGACCGGGATCCGCTCGTCGCCCCGCTGCGCCCACTGGACCTCGCCCAGCGGGGCGTCGAGGGCGACGCCGGCCTGGTCGAGGGCCACGATGGCGGCGGCCAGGGCGTCGACCACCGTGTCGGCACCCTCGTCGGGCGGGCCGGCCAGGTCCCGCGGGGTGTCGAGGGGCTCGTCGGGGTCGAAGGGCACGGACCACAGCGGGCCGGCGTCGAGGAGGTCCTTGGGGGCAAAGGCGGCCAGCACCTCCCGCCAGAGGGCGGCGCCCACCGACGTGAGCTGGTCGCACCCGTCCCACCCGTCGAGGATGTCGGCGGCGGGCCCGAGGTCGACCGTGCGCCCGCCGGCCTCGACCGAGCCGACCGCCCGGGCCCGCTCGACGACGGCCTCGACCAGGAGCTCGGCGGTGAACCCCCGGTTGGCGAACAGGGCAGCGAGGACGGTCTCGTTGGTGACCCCGCCCACGTCGGCCAGACGGGCCGCGACCCGCAGGTTCTGCCGGGTGCGGGGCGTGAGCGGCGTCCGCTCCAGGCCGTGGAGGGCGGAGAAGCCCTCCAGCAGCTCGTCGACGTTGGTCGACCAGTGCGAGTCGTTGGCGTTGACCACGACGTCGGTCCGCTCGAGCCGGGGGACCCGCCGGTAGGGGACCAGGCCGGGGCTGCGGGCGCCGGGGACGTCGATCCACTCGTCGTCGGGATCGCTCCCGTCGATCAGGGCGACCCGGTACTCGTAGAGCAGGGCAGCCACGAAGTCGGTGGCGATCCGGCTCTTGAACCGGCGCTGGGCGTCGTCGCCCAGGTTGGGCGTGGCCGACCCGTCGACGTACCAGGCCCGCCCGGTGCGGTCGGCGGCGAGGGTGTTGACCCACGGGATGCCCTGCTGCTCGGCGAACACCCTCTGGAGCTCGTCCATCGACCGGGCCCCGTCCATGCCCAGCCACTGGGCGAACATGGCCGTGTTGTCGATGTTGGCGTCCCGGTAGGTGAAGGCCGCATCCAGGCCCCACCCGAGCAGGGGGAGGTTGACCATCGGGCCGTGGTGGGTACGCCACAGGGTCCGCTCGACCCGCTCGGTCTCCCCGCCGGGCGCCTCGCCCTCGGCCCGGACGTCGACGGCGAAGGTCTCGGACTCCATCTCCCGCTCCTCGTCGCCGTAGCGGTACGTGGTGGGCCGGCCGGGCACCAGGTCGAGCCGGGCAAGGGTGAAGCGGTGGCCTCGGGAGACGGTGTGAGCCCACGCCACGTCCCGGTTGAAGCCGACCTGGACGCCGGGCGTGCCGACGAGCGAGGCGCCGTAGACGTCGAGCTCGGGGGTGGCCGCACCCGGAGCCTGGAGGGTGAGGTGGCACTCCCAGAAGCGGGTCTCACCGTCCCACGGGAAGTGGGGGTTGCCCAGCACCAGCCCGCCGCCCGAGGCGGTCGCGTCGCGCCCGAAGGCCCACCCGTTGCTGCCGGCGTCATCGGCGGGGACGCCGAAGGCGCTCATGGGCGCCGGCGGCATCGGCCCGTCGGGTCCCGGCGGCTCGGCCCGGCCGATCAGGCCGACCAGGTTGCGCCCGCTGGCCAGCAGGATGATGTCGATCATGTAGGCGTAGAGGTCGAGCTCGTCGACGGGCCGTACCCACGGCGCCCCGCGGCACCAGTCCGGCAGGCTGCCGGCGGCGACGGCCTCGGCCAGGTGCGCGTTGTAGCCGGCGGTGGCCCCGGTCAGGAGCTGGCGGGCCTCGTCGGTCTGGGCGGCCCGCAGGGCCACGGCCCGGTCGGCCAGGCCGAGGGCGCGGTAGCCGAGGTCGCTGGCGAGGTGGGCGTCCTCGGGGCCGCGGCCGTGGAAGCGGGCCCGCTCGCCCCGGACCTTGGTGATCTGGTCGGCCATGGTCGGCAGGTGGTCGCGGGCGCAGGCCCACGCCTGGCCGAAGCCGAGGCTGCCCCAGTCGGTCGCCCGGATGTGGGCCACCCCGTGGGTCGTCCAGCGGATGTCGGCCTCGTAGCGGGCGGTCCCCTCCGTCGTCATCCGGGGATCCTGGCATGCCCGGTCACCTGTCGGCGCTGGATCGTGCCTTTCCCATCAAGTTGACCGGGAAATCGTACAAGTCCTAATGTGACCCGAACCGATCGGAATGGTCCGGTTGGGGGAACGTCGCCCGTTGGGCGCAGGAGGAACCGCATCGTGATGAGC
>DASYLG010000402.1:0-10746 GCA_036009685.1 Iamia sp.
CCTGGGTGAGACCCTCGATGACGTCGGGGTCCTCCATGAAGCCGTAGCGCAGGGACACCTGGTAGACGCCATCGCCCAGGTCCTTCACCACCGAGCGCTTGGCCGGCAGGACCCGCGGCGACAGGGCGGTCTCGATCGACAGCACGATCACCTGCCGGTGGAGCACGTCGTTGTGGCGCACGTTGGAGATCAGCGCCGGCGGGGTGAGACCCGGCGACGAGAACAGGTAGACGGCGGTGGCCTCGACCCGGCGGGGCGGGTGGTTCGACCGCTTCAGACCGTCGACGTAGTCGGCCAGCCGGATGTCGTTGCGACGCATGCGCTCGGCGACGATGTAGCGGCCCGTGAACCACGTCGTCATCAGGCTGAACATGCCCACCGCGACCACGATCGGGAACCAGCCGCCCGAGGGGATCTTGAACAGGTTCGACCCGAAGTAGGCCAGGTCGACCACCAGGAAGGCGCCGCACAGCGCCATCGCCGCCGGGGCCGCCCAGCGGAACCTCTCGCGCAGCACGAAGTAGAAGAGGATGGCGGTGATCACCATCGTCGAGGTGACGGCCAGCCCGTAGGCGGCGGCCAGACGGGTCGAGCTGCCGAAGCCGATCACCAGGGCGATGCAGGCGATCATCAGGGCCCAGTTGATGACCGGGATGTAGACCTGGCCGAAGGCGGACGCCGAGGTGTGGCGGATCCGGTGGCGGGGGGCGTAGCCCAGCTGGATCGCCTGCATCGTCAGCGAGAACACACCCGATATGAGGGCCTGCGAGGCGATGATCGTGGCGAACGTTGCCAGCACCACCATCGGGTAGAGGCCCCACTCGGGCGCCAGGCGGAAGAGGGGGTTCTCGATGGCGTCCGGCTCCCGCAGCAGCAGCACACCCTGGCCGTAGTAGCTGATCAGCAGGGCGGGCAGGACCATCACGAACCAGGCCAGCTGGATCGGCTTGCGCCCGAAGTGGCCCATGTCGGCGTAGAGGGCCTCGCCCCCGGTGACCACGAGGAACATCGAGCCCAGGGCGAGGAAGCCGTGGAAGGCGTTCTCGTGGAAGTACTGGATGGCGTACCAGGGGTTCACGGCGCGGAAGATCCCCGGGTCCTTGACGATCTGCATGAGCCCGAGGACGGACATCACGCCGAACCACACGACCATCACGGGTCCGAAGACCTTGCCGATGGCCGCCGTCCCCCGCCGTTGGGCGATGAAGATGCCGACGAGGATCGCCACCGCGATCGGGAGCACGGCCGGTTCGAGGCCGGGGGCCTGCACGGTGACGCCCTCGACCGCCGAGAGCACCGAGATGGCGGGCGTGATGGCGGCGTCGCCGTAGAGCAGGGCGGTGCCGAACAGGCCGAGCAGCAGGAGGGCCTTGCGTCGCCCCGTGAACGTCGTGCCGTCGCGCCGCAGGAGGGCGGTGAGGGCGAGGATGCCGCCCTCCCCCTCGTTGTCGGCCTTCATCACGAAGGCCAGGTACTTGATGCTGATCACGATGATCAGCGACCAGGTGATCAGCGACAGGACGCCGTAGACGTTGACCTCGTTGACGTGGAGCTCGTGGCCGTGGCCCTCGAAGGTCTCCCGCAGGGCGTAGAGGGGGCTGGTCCCGATGTCGCCGAAGACGATCCCCAGCGCGCCGAGGGCGAGCACCGGGGTGCCGCCGGTCGGGCCGTGGTGGCCGTGACGGCCCTGGCCGCCGTGGCCATCGCCGGTCTTCTTCTCCGCGGATGAGGTGCTGGTCATGGCTCTCGAGAGGTGAGGTGCAGCCCGGACGGTCCGGGCGGCGCGTCAGACCGCGAGGGCAGGAGGGCCACGGAGGGGTGGAGGGCCCCGGCGGGAGACGATCCCGACGGCCCAGGCGCCAGCGGCCCGGCGCACCCGTCCGGCGAGGAGGCGACCGCCGCGGCCCCCGGCCCGGCGGACGACCCGGCGGCGGGCCGGGTCGGCGACCTCGGCCGCGGCCGGCACCGGGACCTGGCCCCGGGCGTCGTCGGGCGACGGGGTCTGGGTGCCCGACACGGCCAGCACCGACAGGCTCGTCGGCCCCACGCCGCACGTCCCGCCGAAGACCAGGACCAGCCCGGCGAGCGCGGCCATCAGCACGCGGAGGCCTCGGGGGCGGGGGAGCGCGTCGGGCGAGGCCACAGGAGATCCGCACGCTAGCCACACCGACCCGACGGGGGAACCTGAGACGAGCCGGGCGGAACCGACCGTTCAGCGGGTGGTCAGGCCCCGTCCGACGGGGCCACCACATCGGGGTCGGCGTCGTGGGCCTCGGACCCGACACCGGCCCCGACCCGGGCCAGGAGGCGGTCGCGGACCGACGTCCCGGCCTCACGGGCCCTGGGTCCCGTCACCCGCCAGCCGTGGCGGGAGGAGTAGAGCAGCGGGGGCTGCTCCAGACGCCCGGTGCCCGAGGCGGTGACCCGGGCGAAGAAGAGGTCGTGGTCGTAGGTGCCGATGTCGCGCCGCTCGACCTCGCAGATCATCCAGGCCACGGCGTCGGCCACCACCGGCAGGCCGTGCTCGATGCGCAGGTACTCGTCGGCCACGTACTGCATCCGGCGGCCGGGGTAGCTGAAGTACTGGCCCTGCTCGATCTGGTCACCACCCCGGATCGACACCGAGAAGCGGCCGCTGGCGCTGATCAGCGGGTGGGTGTCGTGCTTGGGCGACACCGACGCCATCACGATCGGCTCCTCGAAGCTGACCTGGCAGATCCAGTGCGACGTGTAGGCCCGCACCCGGCCGTCGTGAGCCGCCCCCACCACCTGCACGCCCTTGACCATCTGGCCCAACGAGCGCTTGAGCTCCCGGTCGATCACCGGGCCACCTTGGCATGCGAGGGTGGGCCGATGGACCTCGACGAGCTGCTGGCCCTGCCCGGCGCGGCGGAGGAGGTCGAGCTGCGGTCGCGCTTCGGCTTCATGGCCTTCCACGGTGGCCGGCTGGAGGAGATGACCGACGTGGTGGCGTCGCTGGCGGCGACCCTCGCCGGCGCCTCCTACTACGGCATCCTCACCCCGACCGACGCCCCGCACCTCCCGTCGACCGCCTTCCAGCCGTCGGCCTCGCCCGCCCTGGCCCGGTTCCTCGACCACGTCGAGGTCGTCGTGACCGTCCACGGCTACGGCCGCGACGGGATGTGGACGTCGCTCCTCGCCGGGGGCTCGAACCGGGACCTGGCCGCCCACGTCGCCGCCCACCTGCGCCCGGCGCTGCCCGACTACGAGATCGTCGACGACCTCGACGCCATCCCCGACGGGCTCCGCGGCCTCCACCCCGACAACCCGGTGAACCGCCCGACCCACGGCGGTGTGCAGCTCGAGCTCCCGCCGCGGGTCCGGGGCACGTCCCCGCTCTCCCCGCCCCGCGACCGCGACGGCCTGTCGGAGCCGACCCGCGCCCTCTCGGTCGCCCTGGCCAAGGCCGCCGCCTCCTGGGACCTCCCCACCTGAGGCCGTTCCGTGTGCGGAGAACCACCGGTCCGGTGGTTTTCCGCACACGGAACGGGTCTGCGGGTCGGGTCAGGCGCCGGCGAGGGCGGTGAGGGGGGTGCCGGCGAGGCGGTAGGTGGTCCAGTCGTCGTGGGCGGTGGCGCCGAGGCTCCGGTAGAAGCCGATGCTGGGCTCGTTCCAGTCGAGCACCCACCACTCGAGCCGGCGCCAGCCCCGCTCGACGCACACCTGGGCCAGAGCGGCCAGCAGGGCCCGGCCGAGACCCGAGCCCCGCTGCTCGGGACGGACGAAGAGGTCCTCCAGCCAGATCCCGTTGCGACCCGTCCACGTCGAGAAGGTCACGTACCAGACGGCCAGGCCCACGACCTCGCCGTCGACCTCGGCCACGTGGGCGTAGGCGGTCGGCAGGGCGCTCGGGGGGAACAGGGCGGCGACGAAGTCGGCGGCGGTGGCCTCGACGGCATCGGGCTCGCGCTCGTAGACGGCCAGCTCGTGGACCAGCTCCACGATCCGGGGCACGTCGTCGATGGTCGCCGGGCGCACGGTCATGGCGGCGACGGTACGCGGTGCCGGGACGGTCAGAGGGAGTCGACGGGGACGACGTCGGCGGTGGGGGTGGCGATCGGGCCCTCGGCCAGGAAGAACCGCCAGAAGAGCAGGCCGAAGGGGCGGCCCTCGGTGGTGAGCCAGTTGGGGACGCCTGGGTCGCGGTGGGCCAGCACGATCCGCACCGACCCGTCGGGCTCGGGGACGGCCTGGGCCCGGTTGAGGCTGACCCGGCCCCGCAGGTAGTCGAAGGTCTGCATCTGGCGGTTCCAGAGCGACACGCTGGCCAGCCGGCAGACCGGCCACGCGGCCATCGTCATCACCAGGGCGTCGTCGGGACCGAGGAGGTAGGGCGCCATCGAGTAGTGGGCGTCGGCCGCCGCCAGGGCGTGGGTGCCCGGCAGGGTTGGCGCCGGGAACTCGTGGGGCAGGCGGGACACGAACGCCGGCGGGTCGCCCTCGCCGGGCTTGGCGATGTTGTCGAGCGTCCGGCCCCGCACGTAGGTGGCCATGCGTCGGATCGAGGCGGCGACGCTCGCATCGCTCGGCGGCTGCGGGGCGGCGGGGACGTCGCCGGCGATGAGGTCGATGGCCAGGCCCAGATCGGGTGCGGGCGGGGCGGCCGGGGGCTCGGCCGCCTCCCAGTAGTGCCGGAGCGTCAGGCGGGAGGCGTCGGGCGCCAGCGGCAACCAGCCCCGCTCGTCGCCACCGGGCGAGGCGCCGCCCACGGTGACCTCGAAGCTCCCGTCGGACGCCACGTCGAAGGCGGTGTCGTTGAGGACGCCCACGGTCCCGGTCGGGAAGGCGCCCTCCTCGGCCCCCGCCTCGACGGTGATCGACACGTAGGTCGCCCCCGCCGTCCGGCCCCGCAGGCGGTACGTGCCCCGGGGATCGATGCGGGCGTCGTGGTAGATGGCGTCGGCGTTGTCGCCCAGGGCCTTGCGCCACGGCGTGGTGATGGCCCGGAGCGTCGGATGGGCGGCGTCCTGCTCCAGCTGGGTCTCGATGCCCGTGCCGAGGTGGTGGAGCAGCACCCGCAGCCCCTCGGCCACGTCGGTCGGGTCGGTCAGCCCCCACTCCTCGCCGGCGAAGCGGTCGCCCACCTCGGCCAGGGTGGCCAGCAGCTCGGCCCAGGCGTCACGGCTCTCGGTCACGCCTCGACCTCCACCTCGAACTGGGCCATGTACTCGGCCAGCTCGGCGTGGAGGGCGACGGTCTCGAAGCCCCAGTCCTCGGCCGTGTAGCGGTGGGCCCCGTGCCGGCCGCGGGGCTTGTCCCGGACGTAGGCCTCGATGGCGGCGGCGTGCTCGGGCGCCATCTCCCGACCGATGCCGGCGTAGGCACCGGCGACGGCGGCCACCGGGTCGGACATCAGGTCGGCGAAGCGGAGGTCGCCGAAGGGGGCCGTGAGCGACCCGTCCAACCGGCGCCGGCCGACGGTCGTGAGGGCATCGCCGAAGAGGGCGCCGATCAGCGGGGCGATGACCTCGAGATCGACGTGGTCGGTGCGCAGCCACTGGATCATGGCGACCGTGCTGACCGTCGAGGGCATGGTCTTGGCCGGGTCCCGGTGGGTCTGGATGATGCAGGCGTCCGGGTAGGCGGCCAGCAGCTCGTCGAGCATCATCAGGTAGCCGGGGGTCTTGAGCAGCCAGCGCTTGGGTGGGCGACCGTGCTGCACCGTCTGGAGCACGACCCGGTGCCAGGCCAGGTCGGCCTCGAGGTCCGGGACCCAGCTCCCCAGCTCGCTCAGCAGCATGGGCCAGTGGTTCCCGGCCAGCGACGGGGCACACAGGGTGATGCACTCGACCGGCAGGTCGGACCGCAGCTCGTGGATGCCGGCGAACTCGGGCTGGATGTCGGCCCACAGCTCCTGCTCGCACTCGGTGATGGCCGTGATCTGCGCTGCCGTCGTCCCCGCCGGCACGACCGGGTGCATGACGTCGGTGGCGATCGGCGTGCGGAGGCCGGGGTCGAGCCCCAGCAGCTCGAACAGGATGGTGGTGCCCGACCGGGCCGGCCCGGTGACGACGATCGGAGCATCGATCACCTCCTCGGCGATGCCCGGCTCGCGCCGCCACCTCTCCCCCACCAGGAAGCGGGTGCGGAGGCTGCGCATCAGCTCCTCGCGGGTGAGCATCCGCCCGACCACGTGGAGGTCGCTCTCGTTGACGGCGTCGACCAGGCCCCGCAGCCTCCCCTCCCAGTCGCCGTCGCCCAGGTCGCCGGGATCGTCGACCCCGGTGGTGGCGCGGGTGTGGTCGAGGAGGTGATCGGCCACCAGCGGGACCATCCGCACCGCCCCTCCGACGGCGTCGCCCATGGCGTTGAGGCGCCGGACCCAGTCCGGCCGGATGTAGCGCTCGTCCATCGTCCGCAGGCCCACGACGGCAGAGTCAACCAGGCGAGCCGCCCCTCCGCTGACGATGTGTCAGAACAATGCCCCAGCAGCAGGCGAGGACCGCCCGGCCCTCAGGGCGGGGTCGGGAGAAAGGTGAAGAGGCAGAGCTGGGTGGCGTAGGCGACGAGGTGGGGCTCGCCCCGGCAGTCGTCGCCCAGGTCCCAGAGGGCCATGTCGACCGAGGCGTAGCCGTCGCCGGCCCAGCGGGCCGTGTTGACGCCGAGGATCCACTCCGAGCGCCAGGCCCCGGTCAGGTGGAAGGTGAGGTCGACGCTGGGCGAGAACCACATCTCGTCCCGCGGGCCGACCCGCTCGCCCACAGCGCCGGGCATGGTGTCGGCCACCACTACCGCGGCCAGCGGGTCGATGGTCCCGTCGTCGCGGATCGGTGGCTGGTCGAAGCGGTTCCAGCTGGCCCGCAGGCTGGAGGTGCGGGGGGCGTCCTCCCACGGCGGCGTGCCGAGGGCGGGGCGACCCTCGACCTTCTCGTCCCAGAAGGGCATGGGATCGAAGCGGGTCACCCCGTCGGGCAGCGGGTCGCGGAAGGACGGGCAGTCGTCGGGGTGGGGCACGTCCGGGGGGACGGCCAGGTCGACGAAGGCGAACCCCTTGCGGGGACCGCCGAAGATGGCGGTGGTCAGGTGACCCCGGGCCGTCCCGGGGTTGCGGATCTCGCCCCGCAGCTGCGACATCGACCGGCCCCGGCGCAGCACCTCGACGTCGATCTCGACCGGCCCGTGGGCGACCTGGGCGGCGAAGGTGGTGTGGAGGGTCCGCAGCGTCTGGGCGGGGGCGTCGAGCTCGGCCTCCAGGGCCCGGAGGGCGACGGCGGTGACGATGCCGCCCTGGGGCAGCGGCCGCAGGTTCCACACCGGGTCGATGGCGCCGACCCAGCGCCCATCGCCCGTCCGCTCGACGGCCGTCTCCACCCCGAAGTCGTTGCCCACACCGGCACCCTATTGAGCCAACCGGTGAACGGATCAGGCGGTTTCCCGCCCGATCCGATCACCGGTTCGGGGGTGGGGGTCAGGTGGCGGTGACGGGAACGGTGAGCTCGGCGGTGTAGCCGCCGGAGACCGACCCCGACATGGCGGCCAGCTGGGTGTCGTGGCCGTCGCTGAAGATGCCGTCGCTCTCGAGCGAGACGCCCGCCAGGTTGGCGACGCTCTGCTCGTAGCCGTCGGTGGCGTAGACCGTCTCGCACACGTCCTGCGGGAACGCCAGCTGCGAGGTGGCGGTGATGGCACCGGAGCTGGAGGCAACATCGATGCTCTCGTAGACCTCGAAGTGGACGTGGGGCCACCGGCCGGCGTACGCCGCCGGGTAGATGCTGGTGAAGGTGACCTTCCCGTCCTCGTCGGCCTCCTGGACGCCCCGGAGGTAGTTCTCGCCCTCGACCCCGTCGGAGTACATCGAGTAGCGGCCCTCCTGGTCGCAGTGCCAGAGGTAGACGGCGTGGCCGGGGAGGGCGTCACCGGTGTCGGAGTCGATGACCGTGAGGGTGATCGTCAGCGGGACGCCGGCGGCCACGGTGGTGGACGAGCCGAAGCTGGACGTGATGTCGGAGCGGACGATGTCGCTCTCCAGCAGCACGTCGGGGCCGTTGGAGCCGTCGCCCGGGTAGGGCCCGGCGGTCTCGTTGGGGATGGCGTTGGCGTCGTCCGACGAGGCCGTGTCGGCGCCGCCCATCCCGCCCCCGCCGCCCGGGCCACCGTCGGGCGGGGCCCCGGGGCCCCCGGTGGCGGCCGTCGTGGTGGTCGACCCGGCGGCGGTCGTGCTGGACGACGGGGACGTCGTCGACGACGACGTCGCCTCGGAGTCGCCGCCGCCACAGGCCGCCAGGGCCACCCCGGCTCCGGCCCCGGCGAACAGGACCAGCGCCCGGCGCCGGTTCATCAGGAGCTGAGCCGCCAGGCGAGGCGACCCAGAAGCACAGTGCCCTCCTCTCCGAGGCTCTGCCGAGGAGATGTCCCGGCCCGACTCGGCCTCGTCCGCCCGAGCCCTCAGAAGGCCGATGTCGAACGCCAGCCCCCGGTCGAGCCGGTCGTCGTCGTGGTGGTGGTCGGTGGTCATGGATCCTCCTCGGGTCTCCGATCACTCTGGGCGGCCCGCCCGCACCTCCGGCGGGGAAGCCGCTGTGCGTTCCCTGAGAGCGTCAGACGCCGGTGATGATGAGGCGCGCCGCCCGCCGGGCCTGGTGGGTGAAGAGGTCGGCGGGGGCCTCGACCACGTTGTTGAGGTGGCCGAAGAGCTCGAAGCTGATGCCCCCGAAGACCTGGGTCCAGGCGTAGAGGCTGCGGACCAGGACCTCGTCGGGCAGGTCGCCGGGCACGCCGACCCGGAGCCGCTCGAGGTCGGCCCGGAGGGCGCGGGAGACGGACGCCGTCGGACGCGGGTCGATCTCGCCGGCGGCCATGGCGTCGGCCACCACGCCGAGGGCGGCCACCGGGGGGCGGGCGGCGGCGGGGATCGTGGCGCCGGGCGCCTGGTAGCCGGGCACCGGGCTGCCGTAGAGGAGGGCGTACTCGTGCGGGTGTTCGACGGCCCAGGCCCGGATGGCGGTGGCCACCCGCAGCCAGCGGGCCTCGAATCCGCCCCTCCGGTCGGCCGCGGCCTCCTCGGCCGCCGCCCCCAGGGCGTCGTAGGCGTCGACCAGCAGGGCGGTGAGCAGCTCATCGCGGCTGGCGAAGTAGCGGTACACGGCCGAGGAGACCATCCCCAGCTCCCGGGCCACCGCCCGCAGGGACAGCTCGGAGGCGCCGACCTCGGCCAGCTGGCGCCGGCCGGCGGCCTTGATCTCCTCGACCAGCTCGGCCCGCGCTCGGGCCCGGGCGGTCATGGGGGCGTTGGCCATGGACAGCATTCTGCCCCCTCTGCGAGAGCATGTGCACGTTTCGAGAGCAGTGCTCTTGACTTCCGGGTCGAGCGCGCTCATCATGAGCTCCGAACCGAGAGCACTGCTCTCCCAACGACAGGAGATCGCCATGACCGCCACCATCCCCACCGCCCCCCGCTACCTCGCCCCCACCGACTGGGGCACCCGCGTGACCAACCGCATCGCCGGCGCCCTCACCCGTCGGGGGCTCAGCGTCGCTGGCTCCCGCGAGCTGCGGGTCGTGGGCCGCACCAGCGGCGAGATCCGCACCAACGTCGTCAACCTGCTCGAGGTCGACGGCCACCGCTACCTGGTGGCCCCCCGGGGTCACACCCAGTGGGTCCGCAACCTCCGGGCCGCCGGCCGGGGCGAGCTCCGCGTCGGACGCCGGGTCGAGGCCTTCCGGTCCCTCGAGCTGCCCGACGACGACCACAAGGTCGTGGTCATCCGGGCCTACCTCGACCGGTGGGCCTGGGAGGTCGGCCGCTTCTTCGAGGGGATCGATGCCACGTCGCCCGAGGACGTCCTGCTGGCCGCCGCCCCCGACTTCCCCGTCTTCCTCGTCGAGGACGCGGCGTAGCCCTCCCTACCCTGGGGGTGTGCGCCGTCTCCTCCCCCTCCTGCTGCTCGGGGCGTTGGCGGCGGGCGGGTGTGGGCGGGAGCCGGGCTTCGCCGACCACACGGCCCGCCTCACCGTCGGCGATCGCACCACGACCTTCACCATCGATGCCTGCGGCCTCGACGGCCAGACCTTCCGCCTCGCCGGCCGGGCCGAGTCGGGGGCGGTCCTCCAGGCCGCGGTCGGGGTGGAGACCGACGGCGAGACCGGCGTGCCCCGGTCCACCGGCATCACCGTGTTCGACTACGACCAGGTCGACCTGGCGGCCTTCGGCGACGAGTCGTGGGCCCGACGGGGCCAGGACGGCGAGGCGCCGGGGTCGATCGCCACGGCCCGCATCCGCGGGGCCCGGGTCCAGGCCTCGGGCCAGGCCGCCGTGGTCGACGAGGACGAGGTCCCCACCCGCGATCAGGCCCTCGCCATCCGCCTCGACGCCCGCTGCGACGCCGAGGGCTGACCGCCGCCGGTGTCTCACGAGGTGCCAGGGCACCTCGTGGAACTACGCCTTCTTGGTCTCCCAGAAGATCTCGGCGATCTCGTCGATCTTGGCCAGGAGCTGATCGGCCACCTCGATGTCGTGGCTGCCCTTGCTGCCGCCGGCACCGGCCAGCTTGGTGGCCTCGTTCACCAGCGTGTGGAGCTGCGGATACTTCTCGAAGTGGGGGGGCTTGAAGTAGTCGGTCCACAGCACCCACAGGTGGTGCTTGACCAGCTCCGAGCGCTGCTCCTTGATGAGGATGGCCCGGGTGGTGAACTCCGGGTCGTCGTTGTCGGCCATCTTCTCGGCGATGGCCTTGACCGACTGGGCCTCGATGCGGGCCTGGGCGGGGTCGTAGACACCACAGGGCA
>DASYLG010000403.1:0-1709 GCA_036009685.1 Iamia sp.
GAGGTGATGGTGCGGGACTCGATGTGGGCTTCGTCGCCGAGGGTCCGGGCGGCCTGGCCCGAGGTCGAGGCGCCCAGGACGCGGTAGCCGTGGCGGCCGAGGGCCGCTGTGGCGGCGTCCAGGGCAGTCGTCTTGCCCGAACCCGCGACACCCACGACGACCTCGACGGCCCGCCCCGACGAGCAGACCGACTCCACGACGTCCCACTGGCCCGGCGTGAGCCGATGGCCGATCTCCTCACCCTTCGCCAGGACCGCCTCGGTCACGTCCCGCTCGGCGATGGCGGGGCCGGGCTGGGCGGCGAGGCGGTCGATGCTCGCAGCGATCGCTTGCTCGGTGGCCAACACCTCGACCGTCGCATAGGCCCGCTCGTGCACGGCTCCGGAACCGAGGAGGGGCACGACGAGGCGACCACTGAGGATGTGGTCGACCAGGCGGTCGAGCTCGGCGGGATCGTGGTCGTAGAGGAGCGGTGCGAGGGCGGTGATGAGGTGTGTGCGGGTGAAGACCTTGTGGTTTGGCCATCAGGTCCCCGTCGATGTGGAGAACCTCGGCGGCCAGGTCGTCCATCCGCTGTCGCGATAGGGGAGCCGGGAGGGCGGGGTGGGTGCGGGCGGCGTCGAGCGCCGCGCCGAGGCGTTCGACGCTCCAGCCAATCGTCTCCAGTTCGGCTCGCCAGGTGGGCATGAGGTCGTCGACACCGGTGTGCGCTTCACGGCCCGTGACTCTCGGGCGGCGACCTGGCGGGCCCGGTAGGTGTCGGCGTGGCCGGACTCGGCGAGGTAGGCGGTGATCTCGTCGGCGCGCTTGGAGAACAGGTCGCAGACCTCGACGGGGATGCCGGCGATGCGCCAGTGGCGCAGGTTCCCCGACGGCCCGTTGTCCGGCTCGATCCGGTAGCCGAGTGAGACCGCCCGGGCGGCGGAGTGGAGCAGGCCGACCATCGTCGCGGCCTCGACGGTGTCGCGGAGCGAGGCGGAGTCGAGGCCCTTGAACCCGCCGACGTCGTCGAGCATCTCGGCGACGTTGGCCACCAGCACGTGATCATGCGGCGACGGATCAGCCGCCCTCGAGGTCCCGTGCCGGGTCCGGGCGTAGACCAGCCCTCCGGTGGCGGTGCGTACCTGGGCCCGGCCCCGGCGGCCGCCCCGCTTTTGGAACCAGGCGTCGAGCCAGTCCATGGTCGCATCGGTCTCGACGTCGAGCAGATGGTGCATGGCGTCGGCCCGGTCGATGACGCCGAGCACGGCGACGGACTTGTGAGCGCTGACCACCAGCTCGAAGCCGGGTCGCTTCGTGGACACCAACCGCGCGCCGGTGCCGGGGTCTCGGAACCCGCCGGGGCCGAAGGCGGCCTCGTAGGCGTCAGGGGTGACCTCGCCGTAGAGGCCGAGACGGGCACCGCCCGCCCCGCCCCACCGCAGCGGCGCGTCTCGCCCCGCGATCCGTAGTAGTCGAGCGCGGCGCCGGCGTGGTCGTCGGCCCGGCCGACGACTGTCGCCTGGTGGTAGGCGACCTCGTCGGCGCCCATCGGGCGGAACCACGCCATCAGCTGGTCCCGCCGAGGGTCCCGCTACCGCAGGTAGCAATCGTGTTGGCCATCGGGGTGCGTTGTCGCACTGCCTGAGATGGCTGTCGAGCAGTTCCGGATGGCCGGACAGTGGCCGGTCGTGGAGGACCGCTCAGCTCTGATCGTAGAAGCCGTTGTG
>DASYLG010000404.1:0-1624 GCA_036009685.1 Iamia sp.
GAACAGGGTGAAGTCCTGGCTGAAGACGAAGACCTTGCGGCCGTCCACGTTGCCCCACCCGGTGATGACGCCGTCGGTGAGGGGACGCTCGGGGATGGCCGGGTTGCGGTGCCGGGCCAGCATGTCGAGCTCGTGGAACGAGCCCTCGTCGAGGAAGTACTCGATGCGCTCGCGGGCCAGCATCTTGCCCCGGTCGTGCTGGCGCTGGATGGAGCGCTCGGACCCGGGCTGGCGGGCCTCCTCCTTGAGCTTCGCCAGGTCGGCGATCTGCTCGCTGAGCGGGTGCACGGTCATGCGCAGGACCCTAGGCCCGCTCGCGAGTGGCCACGAAACGGCCCGGCCCGGGGGGACCAAGGTCACTCAGAGTAGTTCTCAACCCACACGGAGAGTGGTCGATGGACGGGGGTGATCCGTCCGGCGGCCCGACCTCCCCTGCGCTCCCTCACCCTCCTCCTGGCCGGGCTGGTGGCCGCCGCCGGCTCCGTCGTCGCCGTCCCGGTGCCCGCCCTCGCCGCCCCGGTCGTCCCGCCCGTCGTCGCCGCCGCCGACGGCGGCACCATCGCCACGACCCTCGCCCCGCCGGCCAACGCCTTCCCCACCGGGTCCGGGCCCCAGCGCCTGATCTCGCGGGACTGCGGCCACAGCGTCGAGGTCCCCGGCGGCCGATCCCTCTGGCTGTTCTGCGACACCGGCATCCACGACGACATCACCGGGCCGGCCCCGGCCTACACGTCCACCGTCAGCTTCGTGCCCTCGGGGACGGCGGGCCTGGCCCCGACCGAGACCGACCCCAGCCCCACCGACCCGGTGCACCTCACCGAGGCCGCCTACCCGGCCCGGCCCAAGGCCTTCATCGTCTCCGGCAACCGCTACGGCCCGGACCACCGGACGATCCCCTGCTCCGGCGGGCGGAAGGCCTTCGCCTGGACCCAGAGCCTCGTCACCCTGCCGGGCACCAGCACCGTGCTCGCCTTCTACCAGGACCACTGCCCCGACCTGGCCAGCGGCTTCGCCCCCTACGACATCGGCGTCGGCGAGCTGACCCTGCCCGACGTGGCCGCCGGCGATGTCTCCGGTGGGTCCAGGATCGCCGTCACCCGCCAGTACGAGTCGATCCAGGTCAACCCCACACCAGGCGAGACCCACGAGACCAGCTACGCCCAGGGCGCCGTGGTCGACGGCACGTACCTCTACCTCTACGGCGTGCGCCCGGCGCAGATCGACTGCAGCGGCGGCACCTGCCGCACGGTGCGGGCCGGCTCGGTGAAGGTGTCCCGGGTGACCTGGGCCGACGGGGGCTACCGGACGGCCTCGAGGTACCGCTACTACACCGGCGTCGGCAGCAACCCCTGGTCGGCCGACGAGAGCGCCGCCGTCAACGTCCTCCCCGACGCCAGCACCCCGTCGGGCGACGGGATCTCGGTGCGCTGGCAGCCCGAGATCGGTCGCTACGTGATGATCCACTCCGACACGTCGCTGGGGACGGCCGTGGGACCCGACCTCCGGACGTCACCCACGCCCTGGGGCCCCTGGTCCACCACGGTCACGGTGGCTCCCAACGCCTCGTCCGCCCCCGGCTACCCCAACGCCGGGTGCGGGGGGAAGGTGTCGTGCCGGGCCTACA
>DASYLG010000405.1:0-17142 GCA_036009685.1 Iamia sp.
CCCCGGCTGACCGCCACCTGCCGGCCTCCGGCGAGGGCCGCCGTGGCCAGCATCACCGCGGCCGCCCCGTTGTTGACCACCAGGCCGGCCTCGGCGCCGCAGAGGGTGGAGACCAGCAGGCCGACCGCGTCCTGGCGGCGGCCCCGGCCACCGTCGTCCAGGGCCAGCTCGAGGTTGGTCGCCGACGCCACCACCTCGACGTCCAGCGGGGCCCGCCCCAGGTTGGTGTGGAGCAGGACGCCGGTGGCGTTGACCACCGGCTGGAGGAGACGCCGGGCCAGGCCCTGCGCCCGCCCGCCGACGGCATCGGGATCGCCGGCGGCGATCGCCTCCCGGGCGGCGAGGACGAGCAGCGGCAGGGGCAGGTCGACGTCGGCCACCGAGCGGGCCAGCCGGTCGACCGAGGGCGGGTGCTCGCCTCCGCTGGTCAATCCTCGACCCTTCCGTCGGCGCCGCGACCGCGGCACGGCGTGTCGCTCGTCCGGTAGCGTGCCACACCCATGAGCGAGGCCGAGGCGGGCGCAGCGGTCCGGCTCACGAGCTACAGCCACGGCGCCGGGTGCGCCTGCAAGCTGTCGCCGGCCGACCTCCAAGACGTCCTGGCCCACGCCCCCGCGCTGCGCCGGGCGAGCGGCGATGCCGACCTCCTCGTCGGCCTCGACACCGGCGACGACGCCGCCGTCTACCGGCTCGACGACACCCGCGCCCTGGTCCTCACCACCGACTTCTTCACCCCCATCGTCGACGACGCCCGCGACTGGGGGCGGATCGCGGCCGTCAACGCCCTCTCCGACGTCTACGCCATGGGTGGCACCCCACTGGTGGCGCTCAACCTCGTGGCCTGGCCCCGCGAGGCCCTGCCGTTCGAGTTGCTGGGCCGGGTCCTCGAGGGGGCGGCCGCCGCCGCCGCCGAGGCCGGGTGCCTCGTCGTGGGCGGGCACTCGATCGACGACGCCGAGCCCAAGTTCGGCCTGGCCGTCGTCGGCACGGTCCACCCCGACCACGTCCTCACCAACCGGGGTGCCCAGCCGGGCGACGACCTCGTGCTGACCAAGCCGCTCGGGATCGGGGCCATCACCACCGCGGCCAAGCGGGGCCTGGCCGGCCCCGACCACGTCGTCGCCGCCATCGACGTCATGACGACCCTCAACGCCGGTGCCGCGGCGGCTGCCCGCGAGGTGGGCATCGGCGGCGACGGCCCGATCCACGCCGGCACCGACGTCACCGGCTTCGGCCTGTTCGGGCACCTCCGGGAGATGACCACCGCGGCGGGGGTCGGCGCCGAGATCGACGCTGCAGCCGTCCCCGTCATCGCCGGCGCCATCGGCCTCCTGGAGGCCGGGGCCGTGGCCGGCGGCACCCAGCGCAACCACGCCTGGGTCGCCCCTGACACCGACTGGGGCACCGCCCCGCTCGTCACCCAGCACCTGCTCAGCGACGCCCAGACCTCCGGCGGCCTCCTGCTCGCCTGCGCCCCCCACGCCACCGACGAGCTCGTCGCCGCCCTCGCCCGCCACGGCACGCTGGCGGCGGCCCCGATCGGCCGCATCACCGTGGCCGGCGCCGCCCCCCTCGTCGTCCGCTGAGGTCCAGCGGTGCGCCTCCGGCTGCCGTAGCGTTCCCGCCGATGGGTGACGACAGGGCCGCATCGCTTCGGGAGGCTCGGCTGGCGGTCGTCCAGGAGCACATGGACTCCGAGAACCGGCTCGACTTCGATGCCACCCTGGCGACGTTCGACCACCCCCGCTACGAGCTGGTCGGCTCGGGGCAGGTGTTCGACGGGGAGGCGCAGGTCCGGCGCTACTACGTCGCGTCCCGCGCCTCGTTCCCGGACCAGCGCAACGAGATCCACTCGATGCATCACGCCGAGGACGCCGTGATCGTCGAGTTCGACCTCCTCGGCACCCATCTCGGGCCCTTCGCCGGCCACGACGCGACGGGCCGGAGCTTCCGGTGCCGGATGGCGGCCGTGTTCGAGTTCGCCGGCGATCGCATCACCTGCGAGCGGGTCTACTTCGACACCGCCACCATGTTCCGCCAGCTCGGTCTCCTCCCCCGCTGAGCGCCGCGCCGCCGCCCGCCGCGGCGACGGCGACCCCAGCTCAGGAGAAGGCGGGGACCCAGAAGGAGACGGCGGCGAGGGTGTCGGCGCCGCACACGCCGTCCTCGGGGAGGAAGTCCTTCGTGGCTCCGGCGAGGCGGCGCACGCCGTTGGCCCACACCTGGAACTCCTTGACGCGGGCGGCGGTGCGGACGCCGAAGTCGCCGTCGGCGTCGAGCAGCTTGCGATCGCCGAGCTGGGCCTTGGGCGTGATGATGTTGAGCAGCCCCTGGAGGAACTTGACGTCCGCGCCGTCGTCGCCCTTCTTGAGCTCCGTGCGGGTGGGGGGTCCGTCCGGTTCGATCGGTGCGCCCCCCTTGAGCAGGGCGTCGGCCCGGGCGACGATCGAGGGGATGGTCACGAAGGCCGCCTCGCCGGGGCACTCGGTGGCCCGCACCTCGCGATGGCCGCGGAGACGGGTGCTGGGCCACCAACCGTGGCGGACGCCGTGGGCGAGGAGCTGGGCCACGGCCTCCTTCTGCCCGGCGCTGGGCGGCGTCGTGGAGTAGATGCCCATGAGGACGATGCCGCGGCCGAGCTTGTTGTGGTTCAGGGTGTGGCTGCCCCGGCGGTCGATCGAGTGGCCCTCCCAGATGGTGCCGTCGGGGCTGATGGCGAACGTGTAGGAGATGCCGGCGCCGAACCGCTCCTGGCCGACGCGCTCGAGGTCGCGGACGACCTCGGGGCCGTTCTTGGCCTTGCCGTCGCTGTGGTGGAGGAAGGCCCCGTCGGTGGCCGGTAGGGACGCGGGGCCGGCCCCGTTGGAGTTCTTGGCGCCCCAGGCGGAGCGGGGGCGGATGGCGACCATGGCGGACCTCCGAGTGTCGTGAGCCCGTGGCCGCTTCGCTGACCGACCGCCAGGCGTGGTGCGATGCGGGAGTCGCGGCCACGCTGGCGCACCCCCCGGCGAGCGCATCTTACCTCGCCTGTCACTGCCTGTCGCTGGGTACAACCGCGACGGGTCGAGACCGGGGCCGGGAGGTCGGTGGCGAGCGTCTGTCCTTCTGGCCCTTGTCGCAGCATCTGATGGATGGCAGGATCTGTCGTGACCGTCGAACCCACGGCGGTCAGGGGAGGGGTTCCCATGGCCAGCAGGCCTGTGTCCAAGAAGGCGACCAAGGCGACCAAGGCGGTGGCCAGGCGATCGCCGGCGCGCGCCAAGACGGTCTTCCGGGTGCACCCAGCGATCGGCATTGCCCGGGTCGGCAACAGCGACGAGCACGTGATCGCGCCCGAGACGATGGCCGGCAGTCCGGTCCCCGGCGGGGGCGCCCTGACCGGCGGCCTCCCCATCCGGGCCGGCACGGAGAGCGAGCCGGTGCGCAGCACCGACGTGCGCGACGACAGCGGCGCGCTCAAGCGCCACGCCGCCCGCTTCCGCGTCTTCGCCTACCCCGACGCGGCCACGGAGACCTGGCCCCGCGGCGACGGCGTGGAGGTCACGGTCGGCAGCGTGATCGGCACGCGCACGGTCGCCGAGATCGTGTGGACCGTGCACGTCGCCAACAAGAAGACCAACTACTTCCGGATCGCCGAGTCCGGCGCGCAGGGCATCAACAGCTACACCGACGGGCGCCTGCCCCAGATGCGCAACGTGAGCATCGAGCACGCCAATGCGCCGCAGCCGCCGGCGGCCGAGAAGATCGCCATCCAGAACGATCCGGCGCGGGTCCGGCAGCTCACCATCGACCCGGGCCCCCGGGTCGTCAGCGGGCGCGACGCGGCCCCGGTCCACTTCGACCGGCAGACCGTCGCCCGCCACTGCGACCCGCGGACGGGCGAGGTGGTCCCGCTCGAGAGCTACCCGAAGTCGTTCCCGGCCGATTCCTTCCCGGGCATGGACGCGCCGGCCGGCCCCATCGACACGCTCGGCGAGATCCGCACCGACGACGAGGGCCGGCTGCTCGTGCTCGGCGGCTACGGGCGGGCCGCCTCGTGGCGCATCGGCGGCCGGCCGGCCGAGCTCGGCTCCGACACCGACAACGACCAGTGGTTCGACGACGCCTCCGACGGACCGGTCTCGGCCACGATCGTCTTCACCGACGGCACCCGGTCCCCGGTACACGGGGCCTGGGTCGCCACCACCGACCCGTCCTACGCCCCCCAGATCCTCAACGTGGTCTCCCTCTGGGACGACGTCTACGACAGCTGGGTCCGCCTGATGGGCCTGGCGCCCGACGTCTACGACCCGGAGCAGGGCGGGTTCCGGGACTCGTACCGGCCCACCTTCGACGACCAGGTCCGGCCGATCTTCGCCAGCGCCGCGCTCCAGCAGTGGGTGGTCAACCTGAGCCCGCGGGGCATGGCGGCCCACGCCTCGCTGTCCGGGATCACCGCGACCGACAACCCCGCCACCACTCCGCTGGCCGGCATCGCCGCCATCTTCCGCGACCCGAACGACCCGGACCACCACTGGAGCACGACCCTGATGCCCCTGGCCCTGGGCGACGCCGGCGAGGCCTTCCTGACCCTGCGCCAGACCCAGTACTTCTTCCTCCAGCGGTGGAACGCGGGCATGGACGGCTTCCGGCCCGGGCCGGGCCCGGCGCTCGGGCCCGGCGAGCACCTGGACAAGGCGACCCTGGTCAACTGTCTCGGTGGCCGGTTCAGCCCCGGCATCGACCTCACCTTCGTGCTGCGCGAGCCCGCCCTGTACGTCCAGCCGTGGGAGACCTCCGGCGGCGGCCCCTTCCGGGTGCGAGCCAAGCCGCTGGCGTACGCCGCCGCGGTCCCGGGCCGGCCCCTGCTCACCGGTGGCTACGTGCCCCGCCACGTCGAGGCCGAAGGGCTCGAACCGGGCGACCTCTCGAAGTTCATGTCCCTCCCGTGGCACACCGACTACAACAGCTGTGCGACCCACCCGCCGTCGCCCAACCCGCCCGGCAACCGGACCCTCTTCTGGTCGTGGCCGGCCCAGCGTCCCGTCGCCGTCTACGCCGCCGACGACGTCACGTCGGGCGCCGATGAGGTGTGGGAGCTCGGCGACCAGCGGTGGTCGATCCGGGGCGCCGGGACCGATTCGCCGGATGCCGAGAACTGGGGCCGCTACCAGGACCGGCTCGACGTCCTCGACGGTTGGGACCGGATCGGCGTCGTCCTCCAGGCGCCGCAGATCGACCGCGCCGGCGATGCCCGGCCCGGCGACCCCCTGCCCACCGACTGGTACCTCGAGGCCGCCAGCCGGCTCGTCGACCCCGACCACACCGTGGTCCCACCGTTCCCCAACATCGCGACCTACCTCGGATCCCAGCCGGCCGGCCTCGATCCGCGGGAGCTCTTCCACAAGCTGCTCAACCCGGAGGAGGACCCCGCCGAACGGGCCGGCTCCCTGGTCGAGGCGCGGACCTACACCGATGCCTGCCTGGCGTGGGCCCAGCGCTACTCCGACCACCCCGACACCCCGGACGACCGGCACTTCTTCCCCTACACCGAGGAGACCTTCGAGGCCCGGCTGGAGACGACCTACCAGGAGATCGTCGACGACGCCGCCGACTTCGATCCGGCCGAGGGACCGTTCCCGACCTACGAGGACATGTGCACCCGCACGATCCAGTACGCGCCCTTCAACCTGATCGACGGCGCCTGGCTGCGGAACGTCGGGGGCACCGGGCCGATGGACGAGGTCGAGTCGCTCCTGTACTCGGTGGCGATGGACGAGCGCGGCGACGGCGACATCTCCATGAACCACTGCAACATCTACCGGGACCTCTGCCACAGCATCGGCTACTACCCGCCGCCCATCGAGAGCCGCGAGTTCGCCGAGGACCCGCAGCTCCTCGAGAGCGCCTTCACGGTCCCGGCGTTCCAGCTGGCCATCTCCGAGGGCACCGAGGAGTACTTCCCCGAGCTCATCGGCATGACGTTGGGGCTCGAGTGGGAGGTCGTCGCGCTCAAGCCGACCCGCGACAGCCTGATCTACGTCGGCATCGACCCGCACTTCTACGTGATGCACATCGGCATCGACAACGCCGTGAACGGGCACGGTCGGCGGGCCGCCGACGCCGTGCGGCTGTACCTCCAGCAGGCCCGCCAGAACGGGGGCGACGACGCCGTCCAGCAGGCCTGGCGGCGGATCTGGAACGGCCTCGTCGCCTTCACCTGTCTCGGCACCTTCGGCGACGACCTGATCAGGCTGGTCGGCACCAAGCCCGACCTCCGCGCCCAGATGATCGCCATGATCGAGCGCAAGGCCGACTACGGCAGCCGCAACCACCAGGGGAACATGGTCGGGCCCAGCCGCATCGACGCCTGGTTTGCCGACCCGCCGGGCTTCCTCGACGCCCTGGTCGAGCACGACTACCTCACCCCCGGCGACTGGGCCAACAGCCGGATCAAGGGCCTGACCGACTTCGAGACCGGCCCGATGTACCGGGTCTTCACCGACGACGAGCTCGCCCTGTGGGAGGCGTACACGCTGTCGCTGGCGCAGCCGGCACCGACCCCACCGGCGCCATCGGTGCCGCCGGGCCGAGCGATGGCCGACCTCATCGACCAGCTCCGCCCGGTGCAGGCCGGGGTGGCCGGGCACGCCACCGCCACGCTGCCCGGACTCGACGGCGTGGCCCACCCGTTGGCGTGGTGGTTCGATCGACCCACCGTCGAGCTCATGGAGGCCCTGGCGTCACCGGTGAACGGCCTCGTCGTCGCCGGTGACCCGGCGTCGAGCCGGTTCCTCATGGAGCTGATCGCACCGATCGGTCCCATGGGCTCGGTGTTCGACCTGGCGGCAGACCCTCCGAGCACGGGGAGCCGTCGCGACGTGGTCGACCGTTGGATCCGCTACGGCTGCGAGATCCCCGAGGCGCGCCCGACCACCCTGCGGCTCGACGCCTCACGGACGGCGCGCCGTCGGCACCGGACCGGTCACGTCCTCGGCATGGGGAACGTGCATTGACCGATGTCGCCCCACCCCCCACCTGCCAGGTCGCCGTGGTGGGGGCCGGTCCGGCCGGCTCGGCCTGTGCGCTGGCGCTCGCGCAAGACGACGTGGACGGCGTCGCCCTGCTCGACGCCGGTGCCCGGCCGGGCCGGCCACCCATCGGCGAGTCGATCCCGCCCGACACCCGGCTGCTGCTCGACCGCCTGGGGGTGGTGGACGAGTTCCTCCGAGAGGGCCACGAGCCCTGCCTCGGGAGCAGCTCGGCGTGGGGGTCGGACCAGCTCGGCTTCAACGACTTCGTGCTCAACCCGCACGGCCCCGGCTGGCACCTGGACCGGGCCCGGTTCGACGACCTCCTGCGGCGGCGCGCCGTCGACGCGGGTGCGGTCCTGGTCGAGGGGGCCCGGCTCGAGGGCGTCACCGTCGACGGGCCCTGGCACCGCCTCCACCTGGCCGGCGGACGCACCACGAGGGCCCGGTTCGTCGTCGACGCGACCGGCCGCGCCTCGGCCTTCGCCCGCGCCGTCGGCGCCCGGCAGGTGCCGCTGGACCGGTTGACCGTCGTCTACGGGTGGTTCGACACCCGGGAGGCGGCGGGCGTCCGGTCGCGGCTGACCCTGCTGGAGGCGGAGCGGCGCGGGTGGTGGTACGCCGCCGAGCTGCCGGGCGACCGGCTCGCCGTCGCCCTGGCCACCGACGCCGACCTGGCGCGCGCCGACGGGCTCACCCACGAGGCCGCCTGGCTCGCCGCCGCCCATGGCCCCCCGCACCTGGCGTCGCGTCTGGAGGGCTGCCGGCTGGTCGCCGGACCCACGCCCGTCGTGGCCCGGTCGTTCCTGCTCGACCCCGGATCCGGCCCCGGCTGGGTGGCCATCGGCGATGCCGCCGCCGCCTTCGACCCGATCGCCGCCCAGGGCATCCACAAGGCGCTCGACGACGGGATCGCGGCGGCCGAGGCGATCGCCGCGGCGCGGGGCCGAGATGCGGAGGTGACCGCGGGTCCGGCCCGTCGGATCCGCGCCGGCTTCGACGAGTACCTGGCGAACCGCAACCACTTCTACGGTCTCGAGCGCCGCTGGCCCGACGCCCCCTTCTGGCAGCGGCGCCAGGCCCGGGTCGATCTCCCCGCCACCGGCTGACGACGCCGGCTGACGACGCCGGCCGGCGGCGCCGATGTGCGCGACGCTGGGCCGATGATCACCGAGGGCACGGTCGAGCCGGGTTGGGGCGCGGTCGCCGACGCCTTCGTCGCCAACTTCGAGGAGCGGGCCGAGGTGGGGGCCGCGGTCTGCGTCTACCGGCACGGGCGGAAGGTCGTCGACCTGTGGGGCGGCACCGCCGATCCGGCGTCGGGCCGGCCGTGGGCCGAGGACACGATCGTCACCTTCTTCTCGGCGACCAAGGGCGTCACGGCGGTCGCCGCCAACCTGGCGATCGAGCGGGGCCTGCTCGACCCCGATGCCCCGGTCGCCGCCTACTGGCCCGAGTTCGCCGCCGCCGGCAAGGAGGGGATCACGGTCCGCCAGGTCCTCAGCCACCAGGCCGGGCTCCCGCGGGTGGACGCCGACCTCACGCTGGACGAGGCGCTGGCGTGGGAGCCGGTCATCACCGCCCTGGCCGCCCAGGCCCCGCTGTGGGAGCCGGGGACGCAGCACGGCTACCACATGCGGACCTTCGGCTGGCTCGTCGGCGAGCTGCTGCTCCGCACCACGGGCCGCACCCCGGGGACCTTCCTGCGCGACGAGGTGACGGGGCCGCTCGGGATCGACCTGTGGGTGGGCCTCCCGGAGTCCGAGGAGGGGCGGGTCGCCACGCTCGTGCCGCCGCCCCACAGCATCAGGGAGGCCTTGGAGCCCTTCCAGGACTCGCTGCTGCTGGCGCGGGTCTTCGCCAACCCGGGCGGCCACTTCGACTACGACGGCATGTGGAACCGGCGTCAGCTGCGGGAGTGCGAGCTCCCGGCGTCCAACGGCACCGGCGATGCCCGCGGCCTGGCCCGGCTGTACGCCTCGTGCATCGGCGACGGGGTCGACGGCCACCGCACGCTGCAGCCGGCCACGGTGGCCGCCGCCACGATCGAGCAGGTGCGCGGCCCCGACGCCGTGATCATCGCCGAGTCGTCCTTCGGGCTCGGGTTCATGTTGGGGACGACCTTCGGCGCCGCCAACCCGACGTCGTGCTTCGGCCATGCGGGAGCCGGGGGCTCGCTCGCCTTCGCCGACCCGGCGTCGGGGCTGGCGCTCGGGTACGTCATGAACGACCTCCGCTTCGACCCCACCGCCGGCGACCCCCGCAGCGAGACCCTCGTCCGCGCCGCCCGCGCCATCGCTGCCCGTCAGGACGCTCCGCTGGCCACCTAGCCCGGCCGACGCCGGTCGTCAGGCGACAGGGGGGAGGCCGAGGTTCTCGCGGAGGGTCTCGTGCTCGTACTCGGTGCGGAAGACGCCCCGGTCCTGGAGCTCGGGCACGACGGTGGCGACGAACTCGTCGAGCCCGTGGGGCGTGAGTGGCGGGACGAGGATGAAGCCGTCGGCGGCGTCCTCCTGGACGTGACGGTCGATCTGCTCGGCCACCTGCTGCGCCGTCCCCACGAAGGTCTCGCGCGCCGACACCTCGATGACGAGCTCGCGGATCGACAGCTGCTTCTCCTCGGCCCGCTGCCGCCATCGCTGGGCCACCGCGGCCGGGTCCTTCTCGTGGCGGACCCGACCCCGGGTGATCCGCTCGGTCCCCTCGGGGTCCGGGTCGAAGGGTGGGAGGGGCCCGTCGGGGTCGTGGGCCGATAGGTCGGTCCCCCAGACCTGCTCCAGGAAGGCGATCGCCCCCTGGGGCGACACCTGGTCGAGGTGGTTCTGGTGGGCCCGCTCCTGGGCATCGGCGGCGCTGTCGCCCAGGACGGCGACCGCGGCGGGGATGATCTTGAGGTCCTCGGGCCGGCGCCCGTAGCGGGCCAGCCGGCCCTTGACGTCGGCGTAGAACCGCTGGCCGGCGTCGTAGGAGGCGTGGCGGCTGAAGATCACCTCGGCGTGGCGGGCCGCCAGCTCGCGACCGGCGTCGGAGTCACCCGCCTGGATCTGCACCGGGTGGCGCTGCGGGCTGCGCGGGACCGTGGACCGGCCCTCGATGGCGAACTGGTCGCCCCGGTGCACGAACCGGCCGACGGTGCCCGGTCGGACGAACCGGCCCCCGGCCCGGTCGGCGGCGACGGCGTCGTCGGCCCAGCTGTCCCAGACGGCCTGGACCGCCTCGATCAGCTCCTGCGCCCGCTCGTAGCGCAGGGCGGGGTCGAGGAAGCCGCCCCGGCGGAAGTTCTCACCGGTGAAGGCGTCCGGGGAGGTCACCGCGTTCCAGGCGGCCCGCCCGCCCGACAGGTGGTCGAGGCTGGCGAGCTGGCGGGCCAGCTCATAGGGCTCGTTGAACGTGGTGTTGAGGGTGGCGGCCAGCCCGATCCGCTCGGTGACGGCGGCCAGGGCCGACAGCACGGTCAGCGAGTCCGGGCGGCCGACGACGTCGAGGTCGAAGATCTGGCCGCGGTGCTCGCGGAGGCGCAGCCCCTCGGCCAGGAAGAAGAAGTCGAACCGGCCCCGCTCGGCCGTCCGGGCCAGGTGGGCGAACGAGCTGAAGTCGATCTGGCTCCCCGACTCGGGCCGGTTCCAGATCGTGGTGCTGTTGACCCCCGGGAAGTGGGCGGCCAGGTGGACCTGCTTGGGCGCCATCACGCACCCGCCCCGGCGTGGCGGTTCGCCGGTCGCTCGAGGCCCAGCCGGCCCCGCAGCGTCTGGCCCTCGTAGGCCGTCGGCCGCACCCCGCGCTCCTCGAGCCGGGGGACGACCTCGTCGACGATGGCGTCCAGGTCGGCGGGGAGACGGGCCGGGCGGAGGCGGAAGCCGTCGAGGCCGGCCGATCGCCACCGCAGGAGGACCTCGACGAGACCCGCCGGGTCGGCGGTGACGACGGCGGCGTCGGACCGGAGCGGCTGGCCATCGAGGTCGTCGAGACCCGCCCGCGCGGCGACCGCCAGGTCGGCGTCGGGCTCCAGCAGGACGAGGAGGTCGGCGTGGACGAGCAGGGGCGGGCCGGTGCGCCCGACCGCCGCCTCGGCGGCGCGCACCTGGCGGACGACGGACCGGACGTCGTCCTCTCCGTGGGGGGTGACGAGCACGATGTCGGCGCCGCCGGCGGCGAGCTCGAAGGCGGGCCGGGCGTGGGCCAAGACGACCACCGGCGGCTGGCCCTGCGGGGATCGCGGCGTGATCGACGGGCCGCGCACCGAGAAGTGGCGGCCCTCGAAGTCGATCGGGTGCAGGCGGTCCCGGTCGACGAACCGGCCGGTGGGTCGATCGCGGATCTCGGCGTCGTCCTCCCAGCTGTCCCAGAGGCGGCGCGCCACCTCGATGCCGTCGGCGGCCTCGTCGAAGAGCACCTGGACGACGGCATCGCGCTCCGGACCCGGCGGCGCGGCGGCGGGATCCGACAGGTGCCGCCGCCCGAACTGGGCCACCTCGTCGTGCTGGCGCTGGACCTGGGCCCGCCATCCCGCCCGGCCGCGGCTGACCCAGTCGAGCGACGCGACCCGGACGCCCACGTGGAACGGCTCGGTGTGGGTCGTCGTGATCGTCGGGACGAGACCCAGGTGCGCCGTGGCGGGGGCCATGCGGGCGGCGATGAGGGCGGCGTCGAGCCGGCCCCGGACCTGGTCGGTGCGGTCGTCGGGCCGGAAGGGGTGGGCCGACTGCAGGGTGAAGGCGTCCTCGATGGTCACGTAGTCGAGGACCCCTCGCTCGGCGGTGCGGGCCAGGTCGATCCAATACGACGCGTCGAAGACCTCGCCGGGTCGGGCGGTGGGCTCCCGCCAGGCCGCGGGGTGCCAGCCGGCGCCGTCGAGGGCGACGCCCAGGTGGATGTGGGGACCATGTTCCTCCATTGTCGACCAGTTTAGTCGGCATTCGGTACGATGCGACCATGTCCACCCCGTCTGCGGTGCGGGCGCGGGGCGCGGCCGACCCCGCCCACGACCCTCTCGCCAACGCCGTCTGGCACTCGCTCGCGGGCGGCCACGCCGACCTCGCCGAGCGCCGCGGGGCCGCCGCCCGCTACCCGCGTGACGTCACCGTCTTCGCGGCGGTGCCCGATCGGCCCGAGCCCGCCGCCTGGACCGACCTCGGCCACCTGGTCGGCCCGGGTCGACGAGCCGTGCTGTTCCGGAGCCGCGTCGAGGTCCCCGAGGGCTGGTCGATCGAGCAGGACCTGCGCGGCGTGCAGCTGGTCGCGCCGGCCGGGATCGGCGCCCTCGACGGCCAGGTCGTCGCCCTGACCGAGGACGACCGGGACGAGGCCGGCGCCCTGGTCGACCTGACCCGGCCGGGCCCGTGGCGCCCCCGCACCATCGAGATGGGCCGGTACGTCGGGATCCGCCGCCGGGGCCGCCTCGTGGCCATGGCCGGCGAGCGTCTCCGCCCCACCGGGCACGTCGAGCTGAGCGCCGTCTGCACCGCCCCCGACGCTCGCGGCCGGGGCCTCGCCTCCCGCCTCGTCCGCCACCTCGTCGCCGCCATCGAGGGCGACGGTGCCGTCGCCTTCCTGCACGCCGCGGCCGACAACCACCCGGCGATCCGCCTCTACGAGGAGCTCGGGTTCGTCCCGAGCCGCGAGGTCACCGTCACGATCCTCCGCGCCGCCGGCGCGCCGGCTCGATGAGCGAGCCGTTCGTCGTCGGGATCGTCGGGGCCGGGCCTCGGGGCCTGATGGTCCTCGAACGCCTGCTGGCCCACGCCGCCGTCGGGTCGGCGACCCGGCCGCTCGTCGTCCACCTGGTCGACCCGCACCCGTCCGGCGCCGGGCGGGTCTGGCGCCACGACCAGAGCGCCCTGCTCCGCCTCAACTCGACCGCCGAGGACGTGACCGCCTTCCCCGACCGCTCGGTGGCGATCGACGGACCCGTGCGGACCGGGCCCACGCTGGCCGAGTGGGCCGCCCTCGTCCCCCCGGGCGCGCTCTGCGATCCGGCCCTCGAGGCCGAGGCCGCCGCCCTGGGACCGCTCGACTTCGCCTCCCGCCGGCTGGCCAGCGCCTACTTCGGCTGGGTCCGCCGGCACCTGGTCGACGACCGTCCGGGCCACGTGGAGGTCCGATCCTGGCGGGCCGGCGTCGTCGACGTCGTCGGCGCCGGCGACCGCGAGCGCATCGTCCTCGACGACGGCACGAGCCTCGACGCCGACGCCGTCGTGTTGACCCTCGGGCACCTCGACGCCGAGCCCGACCCGGCCCGGGCCGCGGTGGCGGCCGCCTGCCGGCACGCGGGGGTGACGTACCTGCCACCCGGCTACGCCGCCGACATGGACCTGGAGGCGCTGGCCCCGGCCGAGGACGTGGTGGTCCGCGGGATCGGGCTCGCCTTCGTCGACCTGCTGGTCCTCCTCACCGAGGGCCGGGGCGGCCGCTTCACGGCGACCCCTGGATCCGCCGGCCTCACCTACCACCCGTCGGGCGCCGAGCCCCGGCTGCTCGTGGGCTCCCGGCGGGGCGCGCCGTACCACTGCAAGCCGGGCTACCGCCTGCGGGGCGGACCCGCGCCGGGGCCCCGGTTCCTGACGCCGGCGGCCGTCGACGCCCTCCTGGCCGGCGACGGCCCCCTCGAGTTCCGGCGCGACGTCTGGCCGGTCGTCGCCCGGGAGATCGCCTGGCACCACTACCACGAGCTCGTCCACGGGCACCCGGGCCGGGTGGCGGTGGCCTGGCCCGAGTTCGACGCCCGCTTCGCCGCCGCGCCCTGGGGATCCGACGAGCAGCGCGCCGTCGTGGCGCGGCTGGTGCCCCACCCCGTCGACCGCTTCGACGTCGATGACCTCGAACGCCCCCTCGGCGACGTCCAGGTCCCCTCCCTCGCCGCGCTCCAGACGCACCTGCAGCACCGCATCCGGATCGACGTCGATCGCCGTGGCGATGCCCGCTTCAGCCCGGACCTGGGCGCCTTCTTCGGCTTCCTCGCCGTCTTCCCCGCCCTCGGGCGGATCCTCTCGTCGCCCCGTCTCGACCCCCGGTCGCTCGTCGGTGAGTTCGAGGACTGGTGGTTCGGCCTGTTCAGCGCCTTCGCCAGCGGGCCGCCGCCCGAGCGGCTCGAGCAGCTCCTCGCCCTCTCCCGGGCGGGGATCGTGACGTTCCTCGGTGCCGACGTCGCCGTGGAGGTCGACGCCGAGGCCGGGGTCGTGCGGGCGCGGAGCTCCACCCACCCCGTCGTGGTCGAGGGGAGGGCCCTGGTCGACGCCGTCCTCCCCGCCGCGTCGGTGGCGCGCACCCGCAGCCCGCTCCTCGCCGCCCTCCGCGACCGGGGCGAGGTCCGGTCGGCCG
Organism: Iamia sp.; assembly: GCA_036009685.1. Lineage (GTDB taxonomy): Bacteria > Actinomycetota > Acidimicrobiia > Acidimicrobiales > Iamiaceae > Iamia. The sequence continues at coordinate 14,328 of DASYLG010000405.1, forward strand.
TGCTCACCGCTCCCGACGGGACGACGGTCGACACCGGCCGGGTCACGGTCGAGCCGAAGGGGCTCCGCCTGGTCGATGCCCAGGGTCGGGCCCACCCCCGGCGCTTCGCCGTCGGCCCCCACACGACCGCCCGCGCCCCGGCCTTCGCCCGGGTCGGTACCAACGCCCCCACCCACCACCACGACGACGCGGTGGCCCGCGCCGTCCTCGCCCTCGCCGCCGTCGACTCCGAACCGGTCGCCGCCCGGCCCTGATCGGCCCGCACGGCCCCGGCCGACGACAGGGCGTCGGCCGGGGACGGCGATCAGGACAGCTCGGAGAGCGACCGGTACGGCGCGGGTGGGGGGAGGCGGATGGGGCCGGGATCGCCGTGCATCGAGGCGAGGAAGCGCCCGGCCGGGTCCCGCCCCGCGGTCGGGGCCGCCCCCTTGTTCCAGCCCAGGTCGCGCCGGTAGCCGCCGAGCAGATCGGCGTCGACGAGCCAGCGCTCGTCGAGCAGGTTGGACCCGATCGGGAGCGGGTCCGTGGTCGGGGCCACGAACATGGCGTCGACCGGGCAGTAGGCCTCGCACAGGAAGCACGTCTGGCAGTCGCCCTGGCGGGCGATCACCGGGTGATCGCCCTCCACCGCGTCGAAGACGTCGGTCGGGCAGACCTTCACGCACAGGTCGCAGTCGATGCAGCGCTCGCCGCTGATGACCTCGATCATCGGGCTGCTCCCGCCAGCGCGGGCGCCGCCGTGGGTGGCGGCACCGTCCAGCCGAGCGGCTCGATCGCCGTCCACACCTCGTCGAGCCCGCCGCTCAGGATCCGGTGGTGCTGCTCGGGGTCGAGCTGGGGGAAGTCGTCGCGCTTGTGCATGCCCCGGGTCTCGGTCCGGACCAGCCCGCTGCGGTACATCCACCGGGCGGTGGCCACCATGGCGGCCGCCTCCCGGGCCCGGTAGGCGTCCTTGCCCACGCCGAGGAGCGAGGACCGGGCGCGGTCCCAGGCGTCGTCGAGCACGGTGAGCGAGGCGCGCAGGCCGGGGTCGGTGCGGAAGAGGTTCTTGTCGTAGGGCATGACCTCCCCCTGCACCGTGGCCACGACGTCGCGGTGCTCGTCGACGGGTCCGGGGCGGCCGGTGGGGCGGAGGCCGACGGTGCCGGCGCCCCGGGCGGGGCGGGTCCGGGCCGTGGCCTTGAGGGCGAGGGCGTGGTCGGCGGCGCCGGTGCCGGCCCACACGCCCGACGAGATGGCCCAGGCCGCGTTGTGGCTCCCGCCGCCGGTGAAGGCCCCGCAGATCTCCTGCCGGGTGGCGGCGTCGCCGGCGGCGAAGAGGCCCGGCACCGACGTGGCGCAGCTGTCGTCGACGATCCGGAGCCCGCCGGTGCCCCGGACGGTGCCCTCGAGGATCAGGGTGACGGGGAACAGGTCGGTGAAGGGGTCGACGCCGAGCTTGACGAAGGGCTGGAAGAAGTTGGGCTGGAGCGTGGGCAGCAGCTGCTTGAGGTCGTCGTCGAGCCGATCGATCCGGCAGAAGACCGGCTCGTCCAGCAGCGTCCGGGCGATGACCGACCGGCCCCGCTGCGACCCCGCCCCCTCCAGGACGGTGCCGTCGGCCCGGTAGAAGGTGGCCCAGTGGTAGAAGGCGCTCTTGGTCACCGAGGTGCCGGCCGGGGCGATGGAGTACGAGTTGGAGAACTCCATCCCCGACAGCTCGGCTCCGGCCTCCGCGGCGTACAGGTAGCCGTCGCCGGTGTCGACGTTGCAGCCGAGGGTCCGGCTGAGGAAGGCGCATCCGCCGGAGGCCAGGACGGTGGCGCCGGCCCGCACCCGGTAGCGCTCGGCGGCCTGGCGCCGCAGGCCGTGGGCGCCGACCACGGCCCCGTCGTCGTCGACGAGGAGCTCCAGCACCGGGCTGTGGTCGAGGATGCGGACCCCGGCCCGGGCGACCCGCTGGCGCTGGCGCTTCATGTAGTCCGGCCCCTGGAGGCTGGTGCGGATCGGGAGGCCGGTCTCGTCGTCGACCGGGAACGGGTAGCCGTGCTCCTCCAGCTCGGGGACGCGGGCCCAGGTCTCGTCGAGCACCCGGTCCATCCAGCGCCGGTCGGCGAGGTGGCCGCCGAGTGACTCCCGGCTGGCCTTGGCCGACTCGCGCTCGCCGGCGACCGGCGGCACGTACCAGACGCCGGTGCCGGCGGCGGCGGTGGCCCCGCTCGATCCGCAGTAGCCCTTGTCGACCAGGACCACGCGGGCGCCGGCCTCGGCCGCCTTCACCGCCGCCCAGGTGCCGGCGGGGCCGCCACCGACGACGAGGACGTCGGCGTCGATGTCGAGGTGGACGGTGGTGTCGTCGGGATGGGACATGTCAGGAACCTCCGGGGATGTACTGCCACTCGGTGATGTCGAAGTCGGACTGGGCGGCGCCGGTGTCGACGAGGAACTGCTTGGTGCCCTCGAGCAGCTCGAGGCCGTCGTCGGTGAACGGCTCCAGGGGATAGCTCTCGAGCTCGTCCTCGAGCCCAGGCACCAGGTCGCGGTCGACGTCGAGGATCGGCTGCTGGAAGTCGTAGTAGGGCTCGGGGTCCTCGCCGATCAGCTCGAGGGCGTCGGACCGGGCCTGGTTCCAGGCCTCGACGAGATCGGGGTCCTGCTCCAGCAGGTCCTCGGTCACCACCGTCACCGACGAGCCAGCGAGGTCGGGGTGGTCGGGGAAGGTCGACAGGAGCTCGGGCAGCCCCTGCGCCTCGAGGATCGGGACGAAGCTCCACGGGGCGACGAAGGCGTCGACGTCCCCGCTCTGGAGGGCGGCCACGGCGTCGGGGATCAGCAG
>DASYLG010000406.1:0-3725 GCA_036009685.1 Iamia sp.
GGACGGCGACGGACGCTCCGACTTCGTCTTCGACCCACCCAAGCCACCGATCGCGATCGGCCTCGTGGACGGCGAGCTGGTCGTGGCCGTCCCGGCGTGCAGCCCGCGGCGAGCCGAGGGCTTCCTCGTCGAGCGAGCCGCCGAAGGCGTCGACTCGGCGCTGTGGTCCGTCCGGCGCACCGACGACGACCCTGAGGTGGACCGGTTCGTGGTCGGCGAGGTCCCGAGGGGCTTCGAAGAGCGGCAGGCTCTCATCCCGTTGCCCGACGACGACCTCCTCGAGATCTCCGTCACGTTCCGCGAGACTGTCCGAGGACCCGGTCGCGATCTGACCTCTCTCGCCCGGACAGAGGTGCGGCTGTCGGAGCTCCCCACCGACGGCCAGCTCCTCGTCGTCGAGGCGGAGGAGGCAGTCGGGACGACGACCGAGGACGGCTTCCAGCGCACCCTCGTCGACAGCGGGTGCGACGAATGGCCGGGCGACGAGGCTCCGCCGTCCTCGTCCTCATCGACCACCGACCCTCCCTGATCAGCAGCCGACGCCTCACCGCCAGGTGACGTGGACGAGGTCGACGATCTACCCGGCCCGGGCCGCCCCCACAGTCACTGCCCGGTCCCCCGGCACCTTGACGCGGCACTCGACGCCGCTGAACTGGGTGGTTCATCGCTCACCGAGATCGGGGGCAGCCTCCCCCGGCGACGATCCCTCGCGCGAGGTCGACCTGCGAGCGTCCAGCTCGGCGTAGAGGAGGGCTCCGATCCAGCGCCGGTAGCCGGCCCAGCCTCGGCGCTCACCGGCGGCGGTGATCCTCGCCATGGTCGCGTGCCCTGCCGGGGTCCGCCAGGTCCGCTCGGCGTCCCACTCCAGCAGGCCCGCCTGACCCAGACGGCGCATCGCCTGCTCCTTCTCGTCGACGTCGAGGTCGCGGAACGCTTGGCCCATCAGCTGAGCCCGGGCGCGCCATCCACGCCGGCGTACACCAGAACGAGGTAGTCCGTGGCGATGTCGCCGGTCGCCGGCTCCGGAGCTCTATTTGGGAACATACGTTCCCACGGTCGCGCGTCTTCAACTCGCAGTCCACGGCCGACCGAGATTTCTTCGGGGCGGCCTCCGAGGCGGGACACAAATGGGACACAAACGGCGCGCAACGGAGCCTCTTGGAACGACACGCATCGTCACAGGATGAACGGCCGCCAGCGCGTACGAGAACGACGAAGCCCCTGGCCAGGGCGCATTTCTACGCTCTCACCAGGGGCTCCGTGCGAAGCACCCCCAACGGGATTCGAACCCGTGCCGCCACCTTGAGAGGGTGGTGTCCTAGGCCGCTAGACGATGGGGGCTGGACGGCTCGAAGGAGCCTATGTGTGACCCGGCGTCGACCGCCGGCCCGCTCGGGGGGGAGGACTCGAACCCCCAAAGGCAGCACCAGAAGCTGCTGTGTTACCGATTACACCACCCCCGAAGAGTGGAGCCGTCACCTTACCCGAGCCCCTCGGGCCGACGCACACCAGATGCCGCCCGATCAGTCGAGCAGGTTGGTCAGCCGGCGATAGCCCATGACCCGGCCCAGGGCCACCGCCGCCGTCTCCCGGGAGAGCTGGGCGATGGTGGGCCCGTCCATGTCGACCCCGGACACGTGGGCCTCCAGGCCGACCTCGCCGGCGATGCCCCGGGCCCGCAGGGCGTGGTACCCGTCGGTGACCAGGACGACCTGGCGGGCGTCCTCGTCGAGGAAGCGAGCGGTGGCGGCGAGCGACTCGTAGGTGGTCCGGCCCTGGACCTCCTTGAGGATCGCCCGGCCGGGCACCCCGTGGTCGACCAGCCAGTTGTAGCCCGTCGTGGCCTCGGTGTAGGTGTCGCCGTCCTGGCGTCCACCGGTGACGACGATCATGGGCGCCAGGTCCTGACGGTAGAGCTCCAGCCCTCGCCGGAGACGGGCCTCCAGCACCGGCGAGGGGCGGCCGTCGTACTGGGCGGCGCCGAGCACGACGATGGCGTCGGCGGGCTGGGTCCCGTCCTGGCTCGACGCCCGCCAGACCTGGATGAAGGTGACGGCCAGGTAGGCCATCACCAACATGAGCAGCAGGCCGACGCCGCGCACGATGCGGCGCCGCCAGCGCCGCCGCCGTCCGACCGGCCCGGCCTCCTGGACCTGGAGGGCCGCGTGCTCCCCGCTGGTGATCGTGCCCGGCGGCAGGACGGCGGTCGAGGACGGAGGCGCCATCAGTCCAGCCGCGACCGCGCCGCCCCGAGGCGGGCGAGGGTCCGCTCGGCACCGAGGGCCTCCAGCGACTCCCAGAGCGGGGGGCCGACGCGGCGGCCGGTGACCGCCACGCGCACCGGGCCCGAGGCCTTGGCCATCTGCGGCGAGCCGTCGTCCTTGGTGATGCCGGCCGCCACCGCCGCCTGCTCCATGGCGTCGGAGATGGCCGCCGCCGTCCAGCCCCCCTCGATCAGCGGGTGCAGACGGGCGAGGGCCTCGTCGAGCATCTCGGCCGAGGCCTTGCCCCGGACCACGACCTTGTCCCAGTCGGCCTCGTCGGTGGGCGGCTCGTCGAGCCACAGGAAGTCGACCATGGCGGCCACCTCGGCCAGGGTCCGCACCCGCTCCTGGACGAGCGGCCCGATCGACGCCAGGGCGCTGCGGGCCGCGTCGGTGTCGGGCAGGAAGGCGGCCGCCCGCTCCAGGAAGTCGTCCAGCGAGAGACGGCGGATCCACTCGGCGTTGACGTGGAGGAGCTTCTTGCGGTCGAAGAAGGCGGGTGACGGGGTGACCTGGGCCAGGTCGTAGAGCGCGACGATCTCCTCGATGGGCCGGACCTCGACGCCGTCGGGCGGTCCCCAGCCCAGCAGCGAGAGGTAGTTGAGGATGCCCTCGCGCAGGAACCCCTCGGCCCGGTAGTCGGCGACCGAGACGTCGTCGCGCCGCTTCGAGAGCTTCTTGCGCCCCTCGTTGACGAGCAGCGGCATGTGGGCGAAGGCCACCGGTTCGGCGAGGCCGAGCGCCCGCAGGATCATCAGGTACTTGGGCGTGCCGTTGACGTGGTCCTCGCCCCGGATGACGTGGGTGATGCCCATGTCGGCGTCGTCGAGGGCATTGGCCAGCAGGAACACGGGCGATCCGTTCGACCGCAGCAGGACGAAGTCCTCCAGCGAGTCGTTGGCGAAGCTGACCTCGCCGCGCACCAGGTCGGTCCACCCGGTGGTGCCCTCGGGCCGGCGGAAGCGCAGGGCGGTGGTGCCCTCGACCCGCTCCAGCCCCCGGTCGCGACAGAACCCGTCGTAGCCGGGCGGGCCGCCCCGCTCCTCGGCCCGGGCCTGCACGGCCTCGGACGTGCAGTCGCACCAGTAGGCCAGCCCGTCGGCCGCCATCGTCAGGGCGGTCTGGCGGTGGGCGTCGGTGCGGTCGCTCTGGTGGACCGGCTCGCCGTCCCAGTCGAGCCCGAGCCACCGGAGCATCTCCAGGACGTTCTCGATCAGCTCGGGCCGGTTGCGCTCGGCGTCGGTGTCCTCGATGCGGAGGAGGAACCGGCCCCCCGAGCCCCGGGCGACCAGCCAGTTGGCCAGGGCCGAGTGAGCCGATCCGACGTGGAGGAACCCCGTCGGCGACGGGGCCATGCGCACTCTCATTTGTTTTCCAGTCTCAGTCATTGCTTGTTCAATTTATATTGTAAAACTATCCAGCTGAACACCGGGATGGCATTCCACATTCTCTGCCAGCGCC
>DASYLG010000407.1:0-6074 GCA_036009685.1 Iamia sp.
CGCCGGCGACGATCGTGTCGTCGTCGGGGCCGCCGGTGAGGGTGTCGTTGCCGGGGCCGCCGGTGGCGCAGGTGAGGTTCTTGTCCTGGCCGCCGTCCCGGGCGACGAACGTCGGGCCGGTGTCGCCGTAGAGCGCGACCTCACCCGTGGAAGCGGAGATGCGGTCCTTGCCGCCACCACCGCAGGCGTGCACGGGGATCCCCGGACCGGAGTGGGGCAGGCCCTCGATGGTGATGGTGTCGTTGCCGTTCTTGGCGTCGACGAAGATCTTCGTCACGCCGTCCCACTGCTCCTGCTTGCCCTTGGCGAAGACCGTGAAGGAGCCGGGTCCCGTCTGCCGGGCCCGGATGGTGTCGGCGTTGCCGGTGGCCGACCGGGTCAGGTCGAGGGTGCCGTCGGAGTACAGGAAGGCGGTGTCCTTCTGGGCGCCGGCCGGGGGGGCCTTGGCGCAGAAGGCCGTCAGGTCGGGCTGGTCGAGGATGGTGGCGTCCGCGATCGGATAGGCGACGTCCTCGATCGGGTTCTGGACCACGACCCGGACGAAGGCCTCGATCTTGGCCGAGGCCTTGAAGAAGCAGGCCGGGTTCGGGTTCAGCCGGAGCTGGGCCACCGCCTCGGGGATGCGGAGCTTGCCCTTGGTGATCCGGTTGTCGGTGTCGAGGTCGACGTCGGCCCGGCCGGTCACCCCGCCCTCGGCGAACACGCCGAAGCCGGGGATGCCGATGCCGGCGCCGGCCACGATCTCGGCCCGGACGAGGAGCTCGGGGACGTCCTTGCCCGAGGCGTCGTAGTCGTCGAGGTAGAGCCCGCCGAGCAGGCCCTCGGCCAGGGCGCCGACCGAGTCGTTGGTGGGGTCGTCGTCGGTCAGGAACGAGTACACCTGGCGGATGCCGTAGGTGTCGTAGCCGGCGGCGAAGTGGCCGCGGATGTCGAGGCCGCCACCGAGGTAGAGGGTGGCCGGACCGACAGGGAAGGTGTACGGGCCGATCGGCACGTGGACGAAGCTGCCGCCCGCCTCGAAGCGGATCAGCGGCACGTCCTGGCCGAGCAGCATCCCGAACAGGCTCTTCGGGTTCTCGAAGGCGGGGAACGTGAGCGAGTGGTACTTGGCCTCGGGCTCCAGGCGGTCGACGATCTCCAGGGGCACACCGGCCTCGTGCAGGTGGTCGATGATCGAGCCGGCCGCATCGACGAGCGGGTTGGCGACGAGCCCGGAGGCGTCGCGGGCGCTGGCGGGGTCCTGGGCCTTGGCCGTGTCGACGTCGAAGCTGCCCAGCGAGATGTCGTCCAGCCCGGTGCCGGGCTGGGCGGCCAGGGCGTCGGCGGTCTGGATGAGGAAGCGGATCTTCCGCAGCATCGAGAGGTCGTCGCCGCCGCCGTTGGCCGCGTCGTACGCCTCCATCAGCTCCCACCAGGTGGGGGCGTGCTGGCCGGCTGCCCGGGCGGCCTCGGCGATGCCGGGGATCGGCTCCTCGAGGGCGTCGAGGGCGGGCCGCACCGGGCCCACGAAGTCGATCAGCTGCTCGGCCGCCGGGGCGGCCAGGTCCTTGAGGAACGAGCCGGCGTTGACCCGGACGTCGTCGAAGGTGATGTCGATGTCGGCGTCGGTCTCGGGGGCGCCGGTCGCGCCGCCGGCCTCGCAGTCGTACCCGCCGACCAGGCCGAGGTCGGCCTTGAACTTCGGGAAGCGGGCGTCGCCGCCGGTGGCCAGGCCGAGCCGGACGTTGGCGCAGGCGGTGAGATCGGGCTCGATGCCGATCGAGCCGAGCTCGCCGATCGAGACCTTCTGGTCCTGGCCGCCGCTCACGAAGTCGAGGCCGACGCTGGCGGCCACGTCGGGCTTGCCGGCGTTGAGGTCGTCGAGGGTGACGGGGATGAAGGCCAGCTCGCCGCTGATCTGGGCGGGCAGCGAGGCGGTGGCCTCGACCCGCAGCTCGGGGAGGTTGCCGGTCCGGGTCGGGATGTAGAAGCCGATCTTGCGGTCGATGCCCACGGCCAGGTCCATGGTGAAGCCGAGGTTGGCGGAGAAGCCCTCCTCGCTCTTCAGCCGCAGGCCGGGGAAGCCCGAGTCGAGGGGCTCGGTGGTCGCCGACAGGTCCTTGCCCAGCGACACCCGGATCTGGAGGTCCTGAAGCGTGGTCAGGCTGGCGCTCGGGGCGCAGCTGGTCTGGTTGGTGGCGGTGCCGCACAGGAGGATGACCTGGATGTCGTCCTTGGTGAGGTCGGTGCCTCCGTCGCTGCCGTCCTTGAGCAGCTTGACGGTGCTGGGCGGGCCGATGCGCTCCCAGAGGAAGTCCTGGACCTGCGTCTTCACGTTGCCGGTCGTGGCCGCGTTGTCGTTGAGCTGGGTGACCAGGCTGTCGACCGGGGTGACGAAGTTGTCGCGGAAGCTCTTGAGCACGTCGGCGGTGGCCGTCGGATCGGTGCCCAGCAGGGGCACGTTCCGACCCGCCGGGAGGGCCCGGATGCTCGTCTCCAGCCGCTCGGTGAAGGCGCTGAGCCCGTTCACCAGCAGGGCGAACTGGAAGTCGCTGCTGCTGAGCCGGTCGAGCACCGTGCCGGTGTCGTAGGACCAGCCGCCGGGGGACAGCAGGTCCGGGGCCCGGAAGGTGATGTCACCGGCGTAGAGGTCGTTGATCACGATCGGGAGGGTGGCGCAGGCGTCGGGGATGCCGGCCGGCGCCGGGCCGGCGGGGCAGCTCGCCGGTGTGGTGGTGTCGTGGATGCCACCGTTGGTGGTGGGATCGGGATCGATCGTGTCGATCCAGTCGTCCAGGTTCTCGGTGGAGATGCGCTTGGGGGCGGCCGGGACCGCGGTGCGGCTCTTCAGCACGTAGCGGGCGGCCAGGCTGGCGGTGGCGGCGGCCGCGGGGGCCGGGCGGCCGACGTCGACCTTCACCGGGCCGAGGATCGCTCCGAAGCGGCCCGACACGGTGGCACCCAGGCCCAGCTCGAACGAGGAGGTGTCGACCACGTAGAGCTCGGGCCCGTCACCCTCGAGGGCGTCGGGCAGGTCGCCCGGCGCGGCCAGGGAGACGTTGGGCAGCTCGACACCGATGCCCAGCGAGAGGCGGGCGTCGTAGTCGACGGTGACCTCGCCGGTGGCGTCGGCGCCGACGGCGACGGGGCTGTCGGTGGCGCTGCCGACCTTGAGGTTCAGCGGCAGGGTGAGCTGCGGGCCGGCGCCGGCACTGGCGCACCCGGGCAGGGTGGTCCGACCGGGGGAGCAGATGCTCACGTTCAGCTGGGCCTGGAGGGCGGCCCGGGTGGTGGCGGTGCGAGGGATCAGCGACACGGTGAGGATGCCCGGCCACCTGGTGTTGGTGACGTGGAGGGCCTGGCCCACCAGCGCCTCGACCTTGGCCTCGGCGTTCTCCAGCGTGAGGATGCTGTCCAGCTCGATCAGATCGGCCAGGCCGTCCTCGATCTCGGCCAGCAGCGGGTCGAGCTCGGTGAGGTCGTCACCGACGAGGGGCAGGGCGCGCACCGCGTCGGCGTCCTCCTCCAGGGCCAGGCGCAGGTTGCTGACACCGGTGTGGGCCGCGGTCAGGAAGCTGGTGATGGTCGCCCGGGGGTTGTCCGGGTCGAAGGCGAAGGGCAGGAGCGAGCCGGTGAACGCGGTGTCCACCCCGACCGCCAGGGTGCGGGGGTCGCTGATGTCGGGCCACGAAACGTCGACCCGACCCGAGGCCAGCGGCGCACCGCCGAGCTTGGCCGTGGCGGTCAGCCCGAAGGCGGGGACCTTGGCGCTGACGGTCGGCACGATCGTGGCCGCGGCACCGGTGCCGGGCGTGGCGATCTCCCTCAGGGTGAGGCGGCCGTCCCCGTCCTTGGTCCGCAGGTCGACGCTGAGCATGGGCACGCCGGTCGTCTTGCGGTCGAGCAGGGTGATGGGTCCCGTCGCCGTGTCGGCCAGCTCGATGCCGAGGATGCCGAGCTTGCCCCGCAGCGAGGCGTCGACGGTGACGGTGGCGTCACCGCTCAGCTCGGGCGTGCCCTCGGGGGCGAGCTGGAAGAAGAAGCGGTCCGCGAACTCGGTGTCCTCGCCCAGGTCGATGCCGATGCCGAGGTTCAGGGCCAGGCGGGGGTCGATGGTGGCCTTGGTGGTGCCCACCACGTCGGTGAGGCCGGTGCGGGACAGCTGGTCGCTGAAGTCGAGGGTGCCGCCTCCGGTGATGGGGGCCGGGTCGATCACCCGGGACAGGTCGAACCGGAGCGAGCCGTCGACGATGGTCGGCGTGTAGCTGGGGATCCCGAGGGCCTGGCCCAGCTTGGGCAACAGCTCGTCGAGGGTGTCGAGCCCCTCGAACCTGGCGTCCCGCGGGTTGTAGGTGATGCGGGCCAGCGGGTTGTCCGCATCGGTCAGCCCGTTGTCGACGAAGAACTTCTTCAGCCGGTCGTTGGCGGCGATGAGCCCGGACAGCGACTCCCGGACGAAGGGGATGTCGATGTCGGCCTGGTCCTGGATGCCCTGCAGGGAGGTGGCCAGCTGGGCGATGCCGTTCACCAGCTCGACCAGGTCGATGTTGTCCAGCTCGCCCAGCTGGGACAGGTCGACGGTGGGCGGGTCGACACCGTCGCAGAGGTCGGCGTCGTCGAGGGTGATCCGGCCCAGCTTGCTGCTGAGGCCGGCGAGGGCGGCCCGGGCCGTGAGGTCGACGTGGGCGGCGCCGGAGGTGCACTCGACGTCGATCCAGTCGGCCGGGTTGCCGATCTCGGTGGCGTCGACGTCGCCGTCGCCGTCGGGGTCCTCGATCGTCACGTCCACGCCGACCTGGGCGTGGACCGGACCGGTCGCGCCGAGACCCAGCGCGCCGGCCTTGAAGGCCAGGGCCGGCTGGTCGGGGCCGTGGGCGGCGCCGTCGGTGCCGCCGAAGTCGGCGTCGATCCCGAGGTCGAACGAGCCGGTGTAGCCGCCGTCGGGGATGCTCAGGCGGGCGCCGGCGGGCTTGGTCAGGTCGACCTTCAGGGTGACCTGCTGGGAGAACTGGGCAGTGCTGGCGGTCGGGCCGTCGATCAGGCCGAGGTCGCCCGCGGCGAGGGCCAGGCCGGCGTCGGGCGTGACCGAGCCGGTGATGCCGAAGGTGATCGTGTACGTCTTCGACGGCGACCGGGGTTGGATGTCACCCGTGACGTCGATGTTCAGGTTGCCGAGGCCGGTGAAGTCGACCCCCGGGTTCCCGTCACCGTCGGGGTCGTCGAGGATCTCGGCCAGCTCGGTGACCGAGCCCCGGGCCGCCTCGATCCGGTTGGCGATGAAGGGGATGAGCTTGTCGAAGACCTTGTCCCGCATCCAGGCCTGGACCTTGTCGCGGGCGCCGAAGGGCAGGGCGCCCAGGGCGGCGTCGAGACCGCCGGTCTTGTCCATGAACCCCATCCACGAGGAGAGGGCGTCGCCCAGCTGCTCGGCCTCCGGGCTCTCGAACGGGAGGGCGGTGCCGCCGACGCCGAGGGCGGGGGCGAGGTCCTCCTCGATGTGCTTGGCGTAGCCGTAGAGGTGGCCCTCGACGTTGGGGTGGAAGGCGCCGTCCTGGCCCCGCTGGTACAGGAACGACTCGGCCAGGGTGCGCACGTAGCGGTCGTTGGCGCAGTAGCCGTTCTTGGCGAACTCGGGCTTGATGCCGTCGACGAACACCATCTGGGCGCCGGTCGTCGGGTTGGTGGCGTTGCCGGCGTCGATGCCGTTCTCGACGTGGGTGTTGAGGCCGTCCTGGACGCTCTTGTCGGCCCACTCGAGCTCGACCGCCGTCATGCCGTTGGTGTTGCCGTAGGGCGTGTCGACCCGGTCGGCGATCTCGCCGGGGGTCTGGCCGGTGCAGTAGGCGCCCGAGTCGGCCTTGGTGACGTCGAAGTACTGGGTGAAGAAGACCTTGCCGCGGAGCCTGGCGTCACCGGCCTGCTGGCGAGCCATGCGGTCGAGGCGGGCGTCGAGCAGGACGTAGTTGCGCTCGATGTTGCCCCGCTGGCGCTCGAAGAGGACCTTGCCGGTGTCGCCGGGGCCGTCCTTGGAGCAGTCGGACTGGAGCAGGCAGGCCTTCACGACGTCGGAGAACTTGGCGTCGTTGGCGCCGATG
>DASYLG010000408.1:0-5183 GCA_036009685.1 Iamia sp.
GCTGCGCTGCGCTCCCGCTCCACGATGGCCAGGGGGATGCGGTTCACCCGCTCCAGGATCGAGCCCAGGATGTCGGACTTCGACCGGAACCAGTAGTAGATCGACGACTGCTGGAGTCCCGAGCCCTCGGCGATCTGGGCCATGGTCACGCCCTCGACGCCGTGCGCCGCGAAGAGGGCGCTGTCGGCGGCGACGATCACCTCGCGGGGGTCGTCGTCGCTCCCGGACCGGGCTCGCGACCGCGGCCGGCCCCGACGGCGGGGGGCGACGGGATCGGCGCCGGACATGGGGCGACGGTACCGGCTCGCGGCGACCGGCGACGGCGTCAGGGGGAGGTCAGGACCTGTTCACAGCGCCGAATTTCGATGGACATTCGATGGGAACGAGGCGCTCGTACCTTCGCCCCATGCTGCTCCGCCACCACCGTCGGCTCCTGGCCGGCGCCGCGTCCCTCGTCCTCGTCGTCTCGCTCGCCGCCTGCGGGGACGACGACTCCGACGGTGGGCCGGCCGCATCCGACGACAGCGGGTCCGAGAGCTCGGGCGAGCCCATCGTCTTGGCCTACTCGGCCTGGCCGGGCTGGTTCCCGCTGGCGGTCGCCGAGGAGAAGGGGATCTTCGAGGACGCCGGCGTCGAGGTCGAGCTGAAGTTCTTCGCCGACTACATCGGCTCGCTCGACGCCATGGCCGCCGGCGAGGTCGACGGCAACACCCAGACCCTGAACGACACCATGTTCGGGGTGGCGGCCGGGGACGAGCAGACCATCGTCGTCACCAACGACAACTCGACCGGCAACGACGCCATCATCTGCGACGAGTCGATCACCTCGATCGAGGACCTGGCGGGCAAGACGATCGCCGCCGAGCCCGGGGTGGTCGACCACTTCCTTCTGCTGCAGGGGCTCGAGTCGGTCGGCCTGACCGAGGACGACATCGAGTTCACCGGCCTGCCCACCGATGCTGCGGCGACCGCCTTCGCCGCCGGCGAGGTCGACTGCGCCGGCGTCTTCGCCCCCTTCACCCTCACCGCCCTGGAGCGCGAGGGTTCGGCCGTCCTGTTCGACAGCGCCGACTTCCCCGGCACCATCTCCGACCACATCGTCGTGACCCCCGACCTGATCGAGGAGCGCCCCGACGACGTCCAGGCCCTCGTCGACGCCTGGTACATGACGCTCGCCTGGATGGAGGAGAACCCCGACGAGGCGCTCGAGATCCTGGCCGAGACGGCCGAGCTGTCGCCCGAGGAGTACGAGAGCTTCGCCGAGGGCACCACCCTCTTCTCGGTCGAGGATGCGCTCGCCGCCTTCGAGGACGGCGACGACACCACCTCGCTCCAGTACACGGCCGAGCTCATCAACCCCTTCCTGGTCGAGGCCGGGCTGACCGAGGAGGAGGCGCCGCTCGAGGGCCTCTTCGACGCCAGCTTCACCCAGGACTACGCGGACCGCGAGGGATGACCGCCGTGGCCGACGCCGTCGTGGCGACCGCCGAGTCGCCGGCCCGGGCCCGGGGCACGCGCCGGACACCCCCGCCCACCCGGGGCCAGCGGCAGAGCGCCCTGTTCCGGATGCGGGCCGACATCCCGCCCGGCCTGGGCGCCGGCCTGGCGGTCGGCGGTGTGGTCGCCCTGCTCGGCGGCTGGACCCTCGCGTCGGCGGCGATGGACACGTTCCTGTTCCCCACCCCGGCGGCGACGTGGGACGCCGGCGTCGAGTGGTGGCGCAAGGGCGACCTGACCGTCGACCTCACCGCCAGCGTCCGCCGCATCGCCATCGGCTACTCGATCTCGGTGGTCCTCGGCGTGGTCTTCGGGGTCCTGATGGCCAGCTTCCGCTCGGCCGAGTCGTTCCTGGAGCCCCAGACGGCCCTGCTCCGCTACATCCCGGCCAGCGCCCTGACGCCGCTGTTCCTGGTGTGGCTGGGCATCGACGAGTCGCCCAAGATCACCCTGATCATCGTGGGGACGGTGTTCTTCAACGTCTTGATGGTCGCCGACGTCGCCCGGGCCGTGCCCCAGGAGGAGGTCGATGCCGCCTACACCCTCGGCGCCGGACGGCTCCGGGTGCTGCGCCAGGTCGTCCTCCCGCACAGCTGGCCGGGCATCGTCGACGTGGCCCGCATCAACCTGGCTGCCGGCTGGCTGATGCTGGTGGTGGCCGAGCTGCTGGCCGCCGACGAGGGGCTGGCCTTCCGGATGGTGCGGGCCGGGCGGTTCCGCCGGATCGACACCATGTTCGCCGTGCTGGTCGTGTTCGCCCTGATCGGGCTGATCAGCGACATGAGCCTCCGCCAGCTGCGCAAGCGCACGGCCCCATGGTCGGAGGGATCGCGATGAACGAGCGCCGCGAGCGACCCGGGCTCACCGTCACCGGGCTCACCAAGGTCTTCCCGGGTCAGCGGCGCCACCCCGACGTCATGGCCCTCGACGGCATCGACATGCACGTCGACCCGGGCGAGATGGTCAGCATCGTCGGGGCCTCGGGCTGCGGGAAGTCCACCCTGCTGCGCATCGTCGGCGGGCTGGAGCAGGCCACCACGGGCGCGGTCCGCATCGACGGCGACCTGGTCGTCGGGCCCGGGCCCGATCGGGGCATGGTGTTCCAGGCCTACTCACTGTTCCCGTGGCGGACCGTCGCCGAGAACGTGGCCTTCGGGCTCGAGGTCGCCGGGCAGCCAAGGGCGGCCCGGCGCGAGCGGGTGGCCGAGCTGCTCGGGATCATGGGCCTCACCGACTTCGCCCACGTCCGGCCCGGGCAGCTCTCCGGCGGCATGCGCCAGCGGGTCGCCATCGCCCGGGCCCTGGCCCCCGAGCCCGACGTGCTGCTCCTCGACGAGCCCTTCGGTGCCCTCGACGCCCAGACCAAGCTCTCGATGCACGAGTTCCTCCACCAGGTCCGCCAGCGCACCGGGTGCACGGTGATGATGGTGACCCACGACGTGGCCGAGGCCGTGTACCTCTCGCAGCGGGTCTACGTCCTGTCCGCCCGCCCGGGGCGGGTGGCCGAGGAGGTCACCGTGCCCTTCGGCGTTGCCCGTGGTCCCGCCGTCAAGCGCGACATCCGCTTCCTCGACCTCCAGGACGAGATCGAGGACCGGCTCCACACCGCCCCCGCCGCCTGATCCGCAGGGGCGACGATCCCCGGGCTCGTCTGCTATCCCAAGGTTGGCAGCCGACGCCCCGGGGGAGCCCCAGACCATGACCACCAGCGCCGAGATCGACGCCGCCGTCGCCGGGCGGACCGCGCCGACGTACTTCCGCGACACCGTCGCCCGGATCCCCGACCGGGTCGCGGTCCGCGGGAAGGTCGGCGACGGGTGGCAGGAGTGGACCTTCGCCGAGCTGGCCGATCTCGCTTGCCGGGCCGCCGCCGGGCTGGCCGCGGCCGGTGTGGGCCCGGGCGACCGCATCGTGGTGATGATGCGGAACTGCCCCGAGTTCCACGTGGTCGACCTGGCCGCCCTGCTGGTCGGGGCCACCCCGATCTCGATCTACAACTCCTCGTCCCCCGACCAGATCGCCTACCTGGTGGGCCACTGCGGGGCGACGCTGGCCCTCGTCGAGGACAAGAGCTTCGCCGACCGCTTCGCCCCGGTGCGCGGCGACCTGCCCCACCTCACGACCATGGGCGCCGTGCACCCCGAGGGCACCGACGCCACCCTCACCTACGCCGAGCTGATCGCCCACGAACCGGTCGACCTGGCCGAGGCGTCCACCATCTGCACGCCCGACGACCTGGCCACGATCATCTACACCTCGGGCACCACGGGGCCGCCCAAGGGCGTGATGCTCAGCCACTCCAACGTGGCCTGGGCCGGCGAGAGCCTTCGCGTCGCCATCGACGCCGACGACAGCACCGGCTGGCGGCTGGTCTCCTACCTCCCGATGGCCCACATCGCCGAGCGGATCACCAGCCACTACTCGATGATGATGCTGGGCTACGAGATCTCGTGCTGCCCCGAGCCGGGCGCCGTCGCCCAGTTCGCCCGCGAGGTCCGGCCCCAGCTCATGTTCGGGGTGCCCCGGGTGTGGGAGAAGATGAACGCCGGCGTCACCGCCGCCCTCGCCGCCGATCCGGAGAAGGCTCGGCAGTTCGCCGACGCCGTGGCCGCGGCCCGGCCCATCGCCGACCGCAGGGCCTTCGGCACCGACACCGAGGAGGACCGGGCCACCTGGGACCTCCTCGACCAGGCCGCCTTCCAGGGCATCCGCCAGCTCCTCGGCCTCGACGACCTGAAGCTGGCGATCAGCGGTGCCGCCCCCATCCCCGCCGACCTCCTCGGCTGGTACCGGGCCATCGGCGTGCCCATGTCGGAGATCTACGGCATGAGCGAGAGCACGGGCCCGCTGACGTGGGCGCCCTACCGGGTGAAGCCGGGCCGCGTCGGGCCGGCCGTGCCCGGCCTGGAGGTGGCGCGGGCCGAGGACGGTGAGGTCGTCTGCCGCGGTGGGCTGGTGTTCCAGGGGTACCTGAACCAGCCCGACGCGACAGCCGAGGCCATCGACCCCGACGGCTGGCTCCACACCGGTGACATCGGCGAGATCGACGACGACGGCTACTACCGCATCGTCGACCGCAAGAAGGAGCTGATCATCACCGCCGGGGGCAAGAACATCAGCCCCGCCAACCTGGAGGCGGCCCTCAAGTCGATCCCGCTGGTCGGCCAGGCCTGCGCCATCGGCGACCAGCGGCCCTTCGTGGCCGCGCTGGTGGTGCTCGACCCCGACGAGGCGCCGGTCTGGGCCAAGCAGCACGGGCTGGAGGGGCTGACGCTGGCCGAGCTGGCCAACCAACCCGACGTCCTGGCCGCCATCGACGAGGGCCTGGCCACCGCCATGGCGGGATTCAACAACGCCGAGCGGGTCAAGAAGGTGAAGGTGCTGGCCGACGAGTGGCTGCCCGACTCCGAGCTGCTGACCCCCACCTCCAAGCTCAAGCGCCGCGGCATCCACGCCACCTTCGCGGCCGAGATCGAGCAGCTCTACGCCCGCTGATGGCCGACCTCACCAACCCCTTCGACCTCACCGGCCAGGTGGCGGTGATCACCGGCGGGGGGACGGGCATCGGGTTGTCGATGGCCACCGCCCTCGCCCACGCCGGCAGCGACGTGTGCCTCTGGGGCCGCCGGCGGGAGCCGGTCGCCGACGCCCAGCTGGCGGGGGCGACCGGACGGCGGACGCTCGGG
>DASYLG010000409.1:0-1823 GCA_036009685.1 Iamia sp.
ACGAAGGTGGGCTCGCCGCCCATGGTCAGGCGGACGTCACCCGCCACCAGCCGCTCGTCGACCTCCCGGCCCAGCGCCCGGATGGCATCCCACTGCTCGTCCCGGTACGGCTTGGTGACCCGCGGGTCCTCATGGATGCGGGTGACCCGGTTGCTGAACTCCATCTCGACCTCGACCACCTCGGTGGCGCCCGTGATGGGGGCGGCCGAGGAGGGCTCGGGCGTGCACGCCAGCGGGATGTGGCCCTCCCCGGCGAACAGCCCCGAGGTGGGGTCGAGCCCGACCCAGCCGGCCCCGGGCAGGAAGACCTCGGCCCAGGCGTGGAGGTCGGTGAAGTCCTCGCCCGGGCCGCGGGGACCGTCGAGCGCCTCGACGTCGGCGGCCAGCTGGACCAGGTAGCCGGAGGCGAAGCGGGCGGCCAGTCCGAGGTGGCGCAGCACCTGGACCAGCAGCCAGGCCGAGTCGCGGCACGACCCGACGGCCCGCGCGAGGGTCACCTCGGGGTCCTGGACGCCGGCCTCCATGCGGATCGAGTAGCCCACCTCGGCGGTGATGCGCCGGTTGACGTCGGCCACGAGGTCGGTGGTGCCGGGGCCGTCGTCGCGGAGCGTGCGGAGCTCGTCGACCAGGGCGGTGACGAGCGGTCCGGGCTCGTCGGTGCGGAGGTAGGGGATCAGATCCTGGGCCAGCGCCGGCTCGTAGGCCCACGGCAGGGTCTCGGCCTGCTCGTCGAGGAAGAAGTCGAAGGGGTTGATCACCGTCATGTCGGCGACGAGGTCGACCACGACGGTCAGCTCGTCGGTCTTCTCGGGGAAGACCAGGCGGGCCAGGTGGTTGCCGAAGGGGTCCTGCTGCCAGCTGGTGACGTGGTCCGCCGGCGTGACGGTCAGCGAGTAGGCCAGCACCGGGGTGCGGGCGTGGGGCGCGGGCCGCAGCCGCACGACGTGCGGGGCCAGGGTGACGGGCCGGGCGAACCGGTAGATCGTCCGGTGCTCGATGGCGACGTGGGTGCTGATGGCGGCAGCCTCACGCCCCCACCTCACACGTCCATGTCACCGATGTTGCCGCTCCGTGAACGACGTCCCCCGGCGCGCCGGGGAGCTCGTCAGGTCGTGACGAGGATGCGGGCGCTGGCGAAGGCGCCGATGCCCACGTGGGCGCCGCCGATCTCGACCGTCGTGGTGCCGTCGGGCGACGCCGCCGTGATCACCCCGGAGCGGCCGGGGAGGATGTCGGCCGATTCGAGGAACTCGAGCATCCCGGGGGCGAACTCCAGCTCCTCGGGGATGCGGTTGACCACGAACGACGACCCGACGACCAGCTCGCCCAGGGGGGACGACGCCGGTGCGGTGTAGTCGGCGCCCGGGATGGGGTTGCCGTGGGGGCAGGTGGTGGGCCCGCCGAGGAGCTTGTCCATGGCCTCCTCCACGCTCTGGGAGATGACGTGCTCCCACTTGCCCGCCTCCTTGTGGGCCTCGGCCCAGG
Source organism: Iamia sp. (assembly GCA_036009685.1). GTDB lineage: Bacteria > Actinomycetota > Acidimicrobiia > Acidimicrobiales > Iamiaceae > Iamia. The sequence goes on from DASYLG010000409.1 coordinate 1,486, forward strand.
AGAGCTTGAGGACGTCGGTCAAGAAGCGCTCGGCCAGGCGGTGGCGGCGCACGACCGACTCGGCCAGGCGCATCCCGTCGACGGTGAGGGTGATGCGGCCGTCGACGGCGACCAGGCCCTCGGTCTCGAGCTTGCGGATCATCTCCGACACCGCCGGGCGCGACACCTCGAGGCGCTCGGCGATGCGGGCCTGGATGACGTCGACGTCGTCCTCGTTGAGCTCGTAGATCGCCTCGCAGTACTCCTCGAAGGCCGGGTGGTACTCGGGGGTGCGGTAGGGGGCCACGGCCCGGATCCTACCGGCCGGCCGGAACTCCCGGGTGGGAACTCGGCGGCGG
>DASYLG010000410.1:0-4547 GCA_036009685.1 Iamia sp.
CCCCGTCGGCATCGCGTTCGGCGCCCTCCTCTGGGCCTTCATCGACATCGCCCGCACCCCCCTCTCCGGTGCCGGCCTCCCCCGGGAGATCGCCACCATCGTCCAGGGCATCATCGTCCTCTCGGTGGTCATCGCCTACGAGGTCGTCCAGCGCCTGGGCCAGCGGTGGGAGGCGGCGGCGATCGCCAGCCAGACGGCCGAGCCCGAACCGCCACCGGGGCCCTCGCCCACCGGCGAGCCGACCCCTGCGGGGGTGGGGGCGTGACCATCGTCGACCCCGACATGACCGCCGTGACGGTCTACGAGTCCGAAGCGGACACCTCGGGAGGGCGCCGCGACCCGTTCAGCCGGCTGCCCGCCTCGGTGCGGTTCGCCCTCTACGGCACCGTCCTGGTGCTCGTGCTCACGGCCGCCGAGCAGATCACCAACGAGGGCCGGCTCACGTCGGCCAACACCTGGAGCTCGGCCCTCCAGCTCACCATCCCCATCGCCCTCGCCGGGCTGGGCGGCCTCTGGGCCGAGCGGGCCGGCATCGTCAACATCGGCCTCGAGGGGATGATGATCCTCGGGACGTTCTTCGGGGCGTGGGGCTGCATCGAGTTCGGGCCCTGGTGGGGCGTCGTCATCGGCATCGCCGGAGGGGCGGCCGGCGGCCTGCTCCACGCCATCGCCACCGTCGGCTTCGGCGTCGACCACATCGTCTCGGGTGTGGCCATCAACATCCTGGGCGCCGGGATCGCCCAGTTCCTCAACCTCGAGTGGTTCGACTCCACCAACCAGTCACCCCGCCTGCCCGACGTGGTCGGGTCGATCCGGGTCCCCGGGCTCCACGACATCATCGGGGTGCGGCTGACCGGCTCGTCGCTGACGGTGTGGATGCTCGTCGCCCTCGTGGCCCTGGTCGTCGTGGGCATCGTCCTGCGCCGGGGCGGGCCGCTGGGCGACGACGGCCCGGTCCCCGCCTTCGTCCGCCCCCTGGCCATGGGCGTCCTCGGCGTCGTCGCCGCCCTGTGCCTGATCGACGCCGCCCCCTACCTCGACTCGCAGGAGCGCTTCGGCCTCTCCGAGCTGGGGCGGATCGTCCAGGGCCTCACCGACGAGATCTCCTGGGTGGTGGTGATGGGCGTCATCGCCTTCCCGCTCACCGCCGTGATCCTGTGGCGCACCAAGTTCGGCCTGCGGCTGCGGTCGTGCGGCGAGGATCCGGTGGCGGCCGAGTCGCTCGGCGTCAACGTCTACCTGATGAAGGTGGTGGCCACCGTCGTCTCCGGCGGGCTGGCGGGCCTGGGCGGCGTGTCGCTGGTGTACCTCTTCGCCAACCAGTTCCGGGCCGGCCAGACCAACGGCCGGGGCTACATCGGCCTGGCCGCCATGATCTTCGGCAACTGGCGGCCCGGGGGCCTGGCCCTCGGGGCCGGGCTGTTCGGCTTCACCGACACCCTGTCGCTCCAGAGCGGCGAGACCACCCACTCGCTGCTGCTGGTGGTGGCCATCGGCTCGGGCTTCATGATCCTGCGAGCCCTGATCACCAGGCGCTGGCGCTCGGCCATCGTCACCGTGATCGCCGGCCTCGCCGCCTTCGGCTGGTTCACCATCACCGACGACCTCCCCAACGAGATCGTCGTCTTCCTGCCCCACCTCACCACCCTGCTGGTGCTGACCTTCGCCTCCCAGCGGCTCCGCCCGCCGGCCGCCGACGGCCAGCCCTACCGCCGGGGCCGGTCGGGGTGACGGGCCCGATCGACTGGGACGACCTGCGGGCCCGGGCCCGCAAGGTGGCGGCCCGGGCCCATGCCCCGTACTCCGGCGTCCGGGTCGGCGCCGCCGCCCTGGTCGACGATGGCCGGGTCGTCGTGGGCTGCAACGTCGAGAACGCCAGCATCGGGCTCACCACCTGCGCCGAGAACGGCGTGGCCTCGGCCCTCGCCGCCTCGGGGGGCGGCCGCATCGTCGCCCTGGCCGTCGTGGCCGGCGACGGCGAGTACCTCGCCCCCTGCGGTCGCTGCCGCCAGGTCCTCTCCGAGTTCGCCGGGCCCGACATGGTCGTCGATGCCGGCGCCGCCACCGTCACCCTCGGCGAGCTCCTCCCCGGTGCCTTCGGCCCCGCCGACCTGGCCGCCCGCCGCGACCCGCGACCCCCCGGCTGACGCGAGGTTTGAGCGATTTCCCACCGTGACGGTGGTGAATCGCTCAAACCTGGCGTCGTTTCAGCCGGTCACCGGGTCGAGATCGGCGTGGCCGGCAGGCATGTCGGCGATGACGAGGAAGGGCGAGAGGGCGTCGCAGTCGACCGCGGGACCGCTCTGCTGGGGCTCGGCCCGGACGGTGCCCGAGCCCAGGTCGGCGACGAGCTCGGCGGTGTCGGGCTGGCAGGCCTCGACCACGAAGACCAGGCGGACGGCGCCGGCATCGATGGGCCCCAGGTCGAGATCGGGCAGGCCCGGGTAGAGGGTCAGGTCCGGGAATCCCTCGAACCGTTCCGCCGATGGCTCGGCGCGGCGGTCGAGGGGCTCGATGGCCTGGACCACCCCGACGCCAGTCGGCCCGTCGGCGGGATCGCCGCCCACCGTCTCGATGCCCTCGACGGCGGCGGACGAGACGGCCACGACCACCAGGGCGCTGACCGCCTCGTCGCACGCCAGGTCGGGGTCGGTCGGCGGGTAGCCGAGCACCAGCGCGAGGTCCGTGTCGGTGCGGACCACGGTGGCGTCCGACGGCAGCTCGCAGCCACCGCTCACGGCATCGGCGATCAGGACGTCGGCACCGGAGTCGAGCCTGGCCAGCACGGCCGGGTCGGGCTCGCCCGACCCGTAGCGGCCGAGCAGCGCCTCGTAGCCGATCCGGTCCCGCACCAGCCCCGGTCCGGCGACGTCGTCGCCCTCAGGGCGAGCGGAGTCGATCAGGACGACCTCGCCGGGCACCTCGTCGTCATCGGGCGGCGCCGGGACGGTGGGCTCGGTGATCTCGGTCGGGCCCTCGTCGTCGAACCCGTCGGGCAGGTCGTCGGTGGCCACGCTGACCAGGGCCGAGGTCACGACGGCGCGGACGCACTCGACCTCGCCCTCCTGGTCGTCGAGATCCTCGGCGTGGAACACGACGGCGTCGTCGATCACCTCGACGGACACGCCACCGGCCGAGAAGCAGCCCTCGTGCACCAGCCCGCCGAGCAGGGTCCGCCCGTCGAGGTCGGCGTCGGCGTCGGCGTCGGCGTCGGCCAGGGCGTCGCCGGCCGCCTCGGGATCGACGAACAGGGCGGCGGCCGCCTCGGGGTCGTCGGGATCGAACACCCGCACACCCGGGGGACCGTCGAGCGGCGGGACGCCCTCGGCCAGGACGATCACCTCGACGTCGAGGGTCCCGGGGGCGGGGGGATCGTCGGGCCCGCCGCCCGGTCCGGCCGACGTGGTGTCGCCGGAGCGGTCGCCGCAGGCGGCGAGGACCAGGACGAGAAGGGTGAGGAGGGCGACGATCCGTAGGCGCATGGGTCGTGGGACGGCCCCTGACGGGGTCGAGGTTCCAGTCCGGTCGGGGGGTGGGATACCCCGTAGCCTCGCGCCGTGGACGTCCTGGAGACCTACGAGCGCGACGGCTACGTCGTCATCCCCGACGCCGTGTCCCCCGCCGCCTGCCGGGAGCTGATGGCCCGGGCCGCCGAGATCGTGGCCGAGGCGGCCGACGACCCGGTCTCGGTGTTCTCGACCCAGGAGCAGACCCGCACCTCGGACGAGTGGTTCCTCTCGTCGGGGGCGGCGGTGCGGTGCTTCTTCGAGGAGGAGGCCTTCGACGCCGACGGCGAGCTGGTCGTCCCCCTGGAGCGATCGATCAACAAGATCGGCCACGCCCAACACGACGTGGACGACACCTACGACCGCTTCGCCCGGGCCGAGGTCTTCGCCACCACGGTGGCGGCCCTGGGACCGGAGAAGCCGCTGCTCCTCCAGTCGATGCACATCTTCAAGCAGCCCCACATCGGGGGCGAGGTGACCTGCCACCAGGACGCCACCTTCCTCTCGACCGACCCGCAGTCCGTGATGGGCCTGTGGGTGGCGCTCGAGGACGCCACGCTCGACAACGGCTGCCTGTGGGCCGAGCCCGGCGGCCACCGCGGCCCGCTGCGTCAGGTCTTCGCCCGAGCAGGCGAGGGCGACGCCGAGGGCACCCGCTTCACCGAGCTCGACCCCACCCCGCTCCCCCCGCCCGGGCCCGACGGCCCGCTCGTCCCGCTCGAGGTGGCGGCGGGCACCATGGTCGTGCTGCACGGGCTCCTCCCCCACTGGTCCGGCCCGAACCGCTCCGACCGGTCCCGCCAGGCCTACTCCCTCCACGTCATCGACGGCGCCGCCGCCTACCCCGACGACAACTGGCTGCAACGCCCGCCGGAGCTCCCCCTGCGCGGCTTCTGATGCCGTCCTAGACATCCCACGGGCGTAAGGCGTCAAGCGGCGATGTCGTTGCGGTGTCCCCAGGCAGTGTGTTCGTCGTAGGGGGTGTGGTGGCGGAGGCAGCCGTGGAGGATGCCGACGAGGCGGTTGGCCAGGGCGCGTAGG
>DASYLG010000411.1:0-3611 GCA_036009685.1 Iamia sp.
ACCTCGAGACGCTGGGTGAGAAGGTCGGCGGTGACCTGGTCGTTGGCCGCCTCGGCCGGACCGAACGACGCCCGGGCGATGCGGGCGACCTGCTCGTGCCCGGCGACGAGCTCCTCGAGCATGTCGGGGGCGGACGGGACGCCGTCGGCCTCGGGGATCGAGGTCAGGGCGCCGAGCTGGGCGTAGCTGCCGGGGGCGTAGACGCCCAGGGCCCGGATGCGCTCGGCGATGAGGTCGACCGCCATCCACAGCTCGTTGTACTCCTCCTCGAACATGAGGTGGAGGGTGTTGAACATGGGCCCGGTGACGTTCCAGTGGAAGCCGTGGGTCTTGAGGTACAGCGAGTAGGTGTCGGCCATGACCTTGCTCAGGCCCTCGGCGATCTCCTCCCGCTGGGCTTCGTCGATGCCGATGTCGATCTGCACGTGATCCTCCGTGGGTCGGGGCCGGGACCTCGCCGGGCCGTCCCTTGTCCAACCCGGCCACCGGGCGCGATGTTCCTGCTCAGGAGTGGTCGGCGGCGAGCAGACAGGTGTCCAGGATGGCAGCATGCGGGCATGTCCGAACCCGCACCCGAAGCCGTCGTGGCTGCCCTCTGGGACGCCGTCTACGCCCGTGACTGGGACCGCATCGCGTCCCGTCTGGGTGCCGAGGCGATCTACTACGACGTGCCCACCGGGCCCAGCACCGCGGCGGTGGGCCCGAAGGCGATCGTCGGGCGGCTCCAGCTCGGGCTCGAGCCGCTGGCCCGCTACGAGCACCTCCAGGGCCGGGTGGCCACCGCCGGCGACGTGGTCATGCTCGAGCACGCCGAGACCTGGGGCTGGGAGACGGGCGAGGAGTGCACCCTCGCCTTCGCCACCGTGCACCGGGTCGTGGGCGACGAGGTCGTGCTGTGGAAGGACTACTGGAGCTACGACCACCTCCTCGACCACGCCCCCGAGTGGTGGAAGGAGCGTCTGTTCACCGCCGACCTCTGGTGGCTCACCGACGTGACCGGGAGCGACGCGCTGTGAGGGCGGTGCAGGTGGGTCCCGAGGGCGGAGTGGTCATGGCCGATGTGGCCGAGCCCGACCCGGGACCGGGCCAGGTCCTGGTCGAGGTGGCCGGGGCCGGGCTGTGCCACTCCGACGTCGTCATCGCCATGGCGCCCGCCTTCTACGGCGGCGGCGGCTTCACGCTCGGGCACGAGACCGGGGGCCGCATCGCCGGCTGGGGCCCCGGCGTCACCGGCCTCGAGGTCGGCCAGCCCGTCGTGGCCCACGCCGAGTGGGGGTGCGGGCGGTGCTCGACCTGCCGCCACGGCGACGAGCGGCTGTGCCCCGAGGTCGCTCCCACCATGGGCGCCGGGCTCGGCCTCGACGGCGGGATGGCCCGCTTCCTGCTCGTGCCGGCGGCCCGCTACATCGTCCCGCTCACCGACCTCGACCCGGTCGACGCCGGCCCGCTCGACGACGCCGCCCTCACGCCGTACCACGCCATCCGCACGGCGGCGGGCGAGCTCGGCGTCGGCGGCTCGGTCGCGGTGGTGATCGGGGCCGGCGGCGTCGGCCACATGGCCATCCAGATCCTGAAGGCCATCACCCCGGCCACGATCGTGGTGGTCGAGCTGGACGAGACCCGCCGCCGCTTCGCCCTCGACATCGGGGCCGACCTGGCCGTGCACCCCGACGACGACGTCAACGGGCAGGTCCGGGGTCTGCGCCGCGAGGGCGCATCGACCGTCTTCGACCTCGTCGGCAACGATGCCACCCTCGCCCTCTCGGCCTCGCTGGCGTCGCAACGAGGACGGGTGATCCTCGTCGGCACCGCCCTCGGGTCGTTCTCGTTCAACCTGCTGTCGCTCCCGTGGGAGTGCCGGCTCCACACCACCTACGCCGGCGAGCCGCGGGAGCTGGAGGAGGTCGTGGCCCTGGCCGAGGCCGGGCGGATCAAGGTCCACACGACCCACATCCCCCTGGAGGACGCCCCCGAGGCCATCGGCGCCCTCGACCGGGGCGACCACGGCGTCGGCCGCACCATCGCCGTCCCGTGAACCGCCGGCCGCTGCATCTCGCCGCGGCCCAGCCAGTCGTGACGGCCGGCGACCTGGGGGCGACCGTCGCTGCTCACGTCGGGGCGGTGCGGATGGCCGCCGCCGGCGTCGTCGTCTTCCCCGAGATGTCGCTCACGGGCTACGTGCTCGACGCCCCGTCGGTGGCCCTCGACGACCCGGCCCTCGAGCCGCTGGTCGACGTCTGCGCCGAGGCCGGGACGTTGGCGCTGGTGGGCGCCCCGGTGACCGGACCCGACGGCTTCGACCTCAACGCCCTCCTGGCCGTCGCCGCCGACGGGGTGACGATGGCCTACGCCAAGGTCTGGGTCGACGAATCCGAGGCCGGCCGGTTCGCCGCCGGCGAGGGGCCCGTCGTGATCGACGTCGACGGCTGGCGCTTGGGTCTGGCGGTGTGCCGCGACACCCGGTTCCCCGAGCACGACGCCGCCACCGCGGCGGTCGGCATGGACGTCTACGTCGCCGGGGTGGTGCACCACGGCCACGAGGCCGACGTGGCGGGTGAGCGGGCTCGACGGGTCGCCGCCGACCGCGGCGTCTGGGTGGCCACGGCCAGCTACGCCGGCCCGACCGGCGAGGGCTTCGACGCGACCGCCGGACGATCCGGCATCTGGTCGCCCTCCGGCGAGGCGCTCGCCGGCGCCGGCCCCGAACCCGGCGAGGTCGCCCGCGCCGTCCTGGCCCCCTGACCCCGCCAGGTTTGAGCGATTTCCCACCGTGACGGTGGTGAATCGCTCAAACCCCGTCGGTACGGTCGTCCGGATGCCCGTCACCCCGCCGGCCGACTCGCCCATCGGCGTGCTGCGCGGGACGTTCCCGCGCCCCGGTCGGGTGACGTGGATCGGCCTGCGCCCCGCCCGTGACGCCCCGGTCGAGGTCGTCACCGAGGCGCGCGTCGAGGTCGGCTCGGGCCTGGTGGGCGATCGCTGGACGCCCAGCCGAGGCGGGCAGGGCACCCGGCAGGTCACGCTCCTCCAGGCCGAGCACCTCCCGGTCGTGGCCGCGCTCGTCGGGCGCGACGAGCTCGACCCCGCCGTCCTGCGCCGCAACCTCGTGGTCGAGGGGATCAACCTCACCGCCCTGCAAGGCCAGCGGATCCAGGTCGGCGGGGCCGTCCTCGAGCTGACGGGGCCGTGCTCACCGTGCTCGAAGATGGAGGTCGCCCTCGGGCCCGGTGGCTACAACGCCCTCCGCGGGCACGGCGGTTGGAACGCCCGCGTCCTCCGCTCCGGCCCGATCGCGGTGGGCGACGAGGTGCGGCCCGAGACCTGATGGGGCGAGGGCGGCCGGGGTGTGCTGGGGTGGGCCCATGGCCCGCAACGTGCTCGGCACCGAGCTCCAGGACTGCAGTCGCGACCCACTGACGGGCTTCTACCGGGACGGATGCTGCAACACCGGTGGCGACGACATGGGCGTCCACACCGTGTGCGCCCGGGTCACGGCCGAGTTCCTGGCGTTCTCGGCCTCGGTCGGCAACGACCTGTCGACGCCGGCGCCGCAGCACGGGTTCGCCGGCCTGAAGCCGGGCGACCAGTGGTGCCTCTGCGCCCCCCGCTGG
>DASYLG010000412.1:0-7025 GCA_036009685.1 Iamia sp.
GATCAGATCCGGCGGGAAGCCGCCGGATCTGATCGCCAGTTCGGTGGGGAGGAGACGAGCGCGGCTGCAGGGGAGGACGCTGGCCGGGGTGGCGCTGGGCGCGGCGGTGGCGGCCACGGTGGCGGCGGCGACCTGGATCACACCGTCGTCGGCCGATCCGACCGAGACCGCCCGGCCGACGACGACCGCGCCGACCACGGCCCCAGAGCCGGGCCCGACGACCATCACCACCACCACCGAGCCGGCGCCGACCAGCAGCACGGCTCCGCCGACCACCTCCGCTCCCTCCTGCCCGCCGGTGGCCGGCCGTGCGGCGGACGTGGACGGGGACGGCTGCGCCGAGCCGATCAGCATCGACGGGGAGCGGGTCACCGTCGACCGGACCACCTGGCTCGCCGGCCGATCGGGTGACATGGCCATCGTCGGCGACTGGGACTGCGACGGGCGGGCCACGGTCGCCTCCCTCCGAGCGAGCACCGGCGAGGTCTTCGTCTTCGACCGCTGGGAGCGCTCGCTCACCGTCGACGCCACCGCCGAGGTGCTCGGGGCCACCGCCCTGCGGGCCGTCGACCCCGACGGCGACGGGTGCGCGACCCTCGTCGCCGACCGCCCCGGCGCCGAGCCCGTCACCGTGGAGGTGGCCGCCGCATGACCCGCGCCTTCGGACCCCCTCCCGCCGCCGCCGTCGAGCCGGGCGACGACCTCCCGGCCTGGCGTCGCCTCCTGGTCGGGGCGCTCTGGATCGTCGGCCTCGTCGCCACCATCGGGGTGCTCAACCGGTTGGGCTCGGGCCAGCTGTCGACTCCGCCGCTGTTCGACCGCTCCGAGCTCCAGCTGTGGCTCGACGACCGCGACGCGGTGGTGGCCGCCTTCGCCGTCATCCGCCTGGTCGGCCTGGCCCTCGCCTGGTACCTGCTGGTCGTCACCGTGCTCGGCCTGGCCGCCCGGCTCAGCCACATCCCCGCCCTGGTGCGGCTGGCCGACCTGGCCACGCTGCCCGCCGTCCGCAAGATCCTCGGTGCCGTCGCCGGTGTCGGCCTGGCCGCCTCGGCCGGCAGCCTCATGGCCGCCAACCTGTTCCCCGACCAGGCTCCCCGGGGCGGGGGCTCGGAGGCCATGGCCGACAACCAGGTGGTGCTGGAGCGACTGCCGGCCAGCGACGACGTGATCCTCCGCCGCCTGCCCGACCTCGAGGATGGCACCTCGACCCTGGAGGTCGAGGAGGCCCCGCCGGCCGAGCCGACCGCCCCGACGTGGACGGCGGCACCGGGCGATCACCTGTGGCACATCGCCGAGGCCACCCTCACCGAGTCGTGGGGCCGGGCGCCCACCGACGGCGAGGTGGCCCCGTACTGGACGGGCCTGATCGAGGCCAACCGCGACGTCCTGGCCGACCCGTCCAACCCCGACCTGATCCACGCCGGGCAGACCTTCCGCCTCCCGGCCCCACCGCCGGCGCCCACCTCGCCGACCGCGCCCCCGGCTCCCTAGGCCAGGGCGGCGGCGGAGACGGCGTCGGGACGGAGACGGCGGCGGCCGACCTCGGCCGTGGCCAGGGCCGCTCGGACGGCGACGACGGTGTCGGCCACGGCGTCGGGGACGACGGCGTCGACCACGCCGAGCGCCAGCAGGCGCGTGCTGGTCAGGCCGAGCCGCTCGGCCACCTCGGGCGCCCGGGCCGCGTCGCGCTCGAGGATCAGCGCCGCCCCCTCGGGGGCGATGACGGAGAAGACGGCGTGCTCCTGGATCAGCAGCACGTCGGTCCAGGTCAGGGCGAGCGCCCCACCGCTGCCGCCCTCGCCCACGCACACGCCGACGGTCGGGACGCCCAGGGCGTCGAAGGCGGCGAAGGTGGCGGATATCTCCGACGCCACGCCGTCGTTCTCGCTCTCGGGGCCGGGATCGGCGCCGGGGGTGTCGACCAGGCTGACGAGCGGCAGGCCCAGCCGCCCGGCGAGGGCCGCGGCCCGCTGGGCCTGGCGGAACCCGGCCGGGGTGGGCCGGCCGTCGGAGGCGTGGCGGTCGGAGGCCACGACCACCACCCGCCGGCCGTCGACGGTCGCCAGCCCGCTGCGCACGGTCGGGTCGGGGGCGGCCAGGTCGGTCCACGACGAGCAGAGGGCGGTGGCCACGTCGATGCCGGTCGGCCGATCGGGACGCCGGGCCGCCAGCACCTCGCCCCAGGCTCCCGACGCGTCGAGGTCCGGGGCCGCGTCCGGCGCCGGACGGAGGCGGGGGGCGAGCGGGGCGGCGACGAGGCCCAGGGCGGCAGCGACCCAGGCGTCGAGCTCGGCGGTGGGGAGCACGGCGTCGACCAGGCCGGCGGCATGGGCGGTCTCCGCCGTGTGCGACCGACCGGCCACCGTCTCGCCGGTGGTGTCGGCGACGATGCGGGGTCCGGCGAAGCCGATGACGGCCCCGGCCTCGGCCACTCGCAGGGTGCACGCCGAGGCGTAGGAGGCGAACACGCCGCCCGTCGTCGGCGAGCGCAGCACGGCGATCGACAGCAGGCCCGCCTCGGCGTGGCGGCGCACGGCCGACACGGCCCGGCCCAGCTGGAGGAGCGACACCATGCCCTCCTGCATCCGGGCCCCGCCGCTGCGGGTCACGCACACCACGGGCAGGCCCAGCGCCACCGCCCGGTCGAAGGCCCGCACGACGCGCTCGCCGTGGACCACGCCCATCGATCCGCCCAGCACCTCGAAGCGAGCCTCGATGCGGACGTGGGTGGCGGTGCGGCCGGTCGTCACCGACTCCTCGGGATGGGCCGCCAGCCGGTCGGCGTAGCCGGGTGCCCCGAGCGGGTCGCCGCTGACGAGGTCGTCGTCCCAGATCTCCTCCATCATCGGTGCAGCCTGGCTCAGGCGGGGACCCGCAGACGAGCCAGCACCTCGTTGGCCAGCAGGCGGCCGGCGCGGGTGAGGACGAGGCGATCGCCGTCGGCCTGCACCAGGTCTCCGAGCAGCTCGCGATCGTCTGCGGTCAGCGCCCCGACGGGGACGCCGGTGCCGGTGCGCAGCGACAGCTGCAGGCCCTCGAGGACACGCTGGTCCGGATCGAGCTGCTCGGAGCCGGCCACCGGGTCCCGCCCCTCCTCGACGGCGCTGATGTAGGACTCGATCTTGGGATAGGTCCAGGACCGGGTGCCGTCGCGGTGCCCGTGGGCGGCACAGCCCAGGGCGACGTACTCGCCCATCGACCAGTAGAGGAGGTTGTGGCGACAGCGGTGCCCGGGCCGGGCCCAGTTGGAGATCTCGTACCAGGCGAACCCGGCCGCCTCGAGCCGGGTGGCGGCCACGTCGTACTTGTCGGCCTGGTCGTCGTCATCGGGGTGACGGGCGGGGTCCCGGGCCAGCGGGGTGCCCCCCTCGACGGTGAGGGCGTAGGCGCTGACGTGGTCGGGCTCGAGGGCGATCACCCCCTCGATCGTCGTCCTCCAGTCGGCCACCGACTCGCCGGCACCGCCGTAGATCACGTCGAGGTTGACGTCGAGCCCGGCGCTCCGAGCGGCGGCGACGGCCGGAGCCACCGCCTCGCGGGGGTGCTGACGACCGAGCGAGGCCAGCACGTGGGGCACCATCGACTGGACGCCGAGCGAGATGCGGGTGACGCCCCCGGCGGCGTAGGCCGCGGCCCGCGCCTCGTCGAGGTCCTCGGGGTTGCACTCGACGGTGACCTCGGCGCCGCCGACGATCGGCAGCTCGGCCAGCACGGCCAGCAGCAGGTCGGGGGCGACGCGCGACGGCGTGCCGCCGCCGACGAAGACGCTGGTGACGGGGCGCAGACCGGAGGCCAGCCGCGACGCGTGGGTGCGGCAGGCCGCCATGTACCGCTCGACCAGGTGGTCCCGGTCGGTCCAGGTGGCGAAGGCGCAGTAGTCGCACTTGTGCCGGCAGAACGGCACGTGCAGGTACGCGCCGAGATCACCGGGCGACGTGGCCCCCGGTGCTGCGGTCAGCGGGAGTAGCTCAGCCCCAGCTCGTCGAGGCGCTTGACGGCGCCCTCTTCGCTGGTGTCGAGGATGCAGGCGATGGTGCGCAGGTCGTCGCGGCGGATGGTGAGGACCCGCCCGTTGAAGTCCTGCCGCTGGACCTGGATCATCGTGAGGTAGCGGGTCAGCATCTCGGCGGCCACGCCGCTGAGGGCGTCGAGCCGGGTGAGGTCGATGACGACCTTGCGCCGGTCCGGCAGCGTGACGGTGAGGTCGAGGACCTCGTCGTCGGCGTCGCGGTCGCGGGGCAGCAGCTGGTCGACCGGCACGTTGTAGAACCGGGCCAGACGCTGGAGGCGGGGCACCGAGATGGCCCGCTCGCCGCGCTCGTAGGCGCCGAGGACCGACGCCTTGAACTCCTGCTCGGACGCCTCCTCGGCCTCCTGGAGCGACAGCCCCTTCTGGCGCCGGATGGAGCGCAGGCGCTCGCCCACCTTGCGGCCGTAGAGCTGTGAGGCTGCGTCCTCGATCTCGCTGTCGATGATGCTCATCGGCGTGTGTGTCTCCTGCGAAGGGTCCCTGGGTGCCGGACCGTGGTGGTGGAGCCGGGGCGGGTCCCATCCAAGACTACGACTGGCCCATCCCCGGCTGAGCGACCACAGTACGTCGTGGGGCCTCGGAGATCAACCACCCTCAGTGTTGACCCTCCGAACGGGTTCCGAGACCGACGTCGCAACGGGCTCGGCGACGAGCCCGTGGCGCAGTGCGGCGAGAAGCGTGCCGGCCGCGACTGCGGCGGTCTCGGCGCGTAGCACATTCGGACCCAACCCGACGAGGATGGGGGCCGCATCCCGCTCGGCGTCGGACCAGCCGCCCTCGGGCCCGATCAGCACGACGGGCCTGCTCAGCGTGGGTGGCGGGCCCCCGGGATCGGCCAGGGCGACACCGGTCGCAGCCGCCGCCGTGGCCACCGCCACGCCGACGCGCACGTCCGGCAGCCGGGTCCGCCGGCTCTGCATGGCGGCCTCGCGCGCCACCCGGGCCAGGCGCTCGGCGTGGCCGGCGCCCCGCTCGCCCTCCCACCGCACGACCGAGCGGTCTGCCACCAGCAGCCAGATGGCATCGACTCCGATCTCGGTCAGCTTCTGCACCGCCCACTCGGGCCGCTGGCCCTTGATCGGCGCCAGGCCGACGGTGATCGGCGGCTGCGGGACCGGCTCGGCGACCACCTCGCCGTCCGGCTCCACCTCGGGTCCGAAGCGGGCCGGCCGCCAGCGCCCGGCCCCGTCGGACACGGTGAGGAGGTCGCCGGGGCGGAGACGCAGGGCCTTGGCGAGGTGGTGGCGGTCGTGCTCGTCGAGCTCGGGCCGGTCGAGGTCGGCCACGAAGACGTGGGGACCGGTGCCCCGGCCGAGCATCTACTTGAAGGCCGAGCGGAGCTTGGACAGGAGGCCCGTCTCCGGCGGGCCCACGTCCTCGCCCCCGAGCGCGGCCAGCTGGCGGTAGAGATCCTCCTGCTCCTCGCTGAGGTCGTCGGGCACGACGACCACCACGCTGACCAGCAGGTCGCCCCGACCGCGGCCCCGGACGCGGGGCACCCCCAGGTTCCGTACCCGGAACAGGCGGCCGGGCTGCGTGCCCCGGGGCACCACGATCTCGACGCTGTCGTCGCGCCCACCGAGGGTGTCGATGAGCATCGTCACGCCGAGGGCGGCCTGGCTCGGGCTCACGGGGAGGTCGCGGAGGAGGTCGTCGCCGTCGCGGGTGAAGACCGGGTCGGCCGCCACCCGCAGGTGGACGTAGAGGTCGCCGGCGGGCCCGCCGCGGGGTCCGGCCGGGCCGTAGCCGGGCAGGCGGAGGGTGTTGCCGTCGGCCACGCCCGGGGGGATGTCGACCGGGTAGGTGCGCTCGATCGGCCGCCGGCCCTCGCCCCCGCAGTCGGGGCACGGGCTCGGGATGATCTGTCCCAGCCCGCCGCACTGGGGGCACGGTCGGGCGGTGACCATCTGGCCCAACATCGACTGGCGGATCTGGCGGACCTGGCCGGCGCCGTCGCAGGTGGGGCACGTGTCGGGGTGGGTACCGGGGGCCGCGCCCGTGGCCTCGCAGGTGTCGCAGGGCTGGGGCACGGTGGCCGTCACCGGGGCGTTGGTGCCGAACACCGCCTGTTCGAAGGTGAGGTCGACGACCATCTCCATGTCGCCACCCCGGGGCGGTCCTCCGCGCCGGCCGCCGCCGAACCCGCCACCGCCGCTCCCGCCGAAGAAGGCGTCGAAGATGTCGCCCAGGCCACCGCCGAAGGCGTCGCCCACGTCGGGGCCGCCGCCGTTGCCGGTGGTGCCGTAGGTGTCGTAGCGCTGGCGGCGGGCCGGGTCGGAGAGGACCTCGTAGGCCTGCGCCACCTGCTTGAACCGCGCCTCGGCCCCGGGGTCGTCGGGGTTGGCGTCGGGGTGGTGCTGGCGGGCCAGGCGCCGGTAGGCCTTCTTGATCTCCTCGGCGGTGGCGGAGCGCGACACGCCGAGGACGTCGTACAGGTCGTCTGCCATCAGCCCTCGCTCAACCGGCGCCCGAGGCGCTTGCCCACCACGGCCACGGCCGCCAGGGCCTGGGCGTAGTCCATCCGGGTCGGGCCCAGCACGCCGACGGTGCCGACGGGCTCGCCCTCGATCTCGTAGGGCGCCACGACGATCGAGCACTCGGCCAAGGTGGTCATGCCCGTCTCGGACCCGATGGCCACCTGGAGGCCGCGGTCGAGGACATCGCGGAGCAGGGACACGACCACGAGCTGCTGCTCGAGCAGGCCGAGGACCTCGCGCACCTGCTCGACGGCCTCGAAGGCGCCCGCCATGCGGTCGGTGCCCCCGACGTAGAGGTGGTCGCCGTCGGGGCCGACGGCGACCCGGGCGGCGGAGAGGAGGGCCGTGACCGACACGGGTGTCCCCTCGGGCGGCGCCGGCAGGCCCGCCAGCGCATCCAGGTGGTGGCCCACGAGGTGGGTGGCGAGGTGGGCACCGGCCCGGGCCAGATCCTCGTCGCTGGGCTCGACGCCCTCGTTGCCCAGCTCGACGGTGGCCTTCTCGACCGAGCCGTTGGA
>DASYLG010000413.1:0-4843 GCA_036009685.1 Iamia sp.
AAGGAGATCGCCGACGCGGCGATGGCGGAGACCCCGTCGATCGAGCGCTGCCTGGTGGTGCAACGCACCGCGCACGGCGGCGTGGACATGCAGGACGGCCGCGACGTCTGGTGGCACGACCTCGTACCCGGGCAGCCCGACGAGTGCGCGTGCGAGGAGATGGACAGCGAGGACCTGCTGTTCCTGCTCTACACGTCGGGCACCACCGGCAAGCCCAAGGGCATCATGCACACCTCGGGCGGCTACCTCACCCAGGTCGCCTTCACCCACCGGTACGTCTTCGACCTCCACCCCGAGACCGACGTCTACTGGTGCACCGCCGATGTCGGCTGGGTCACCGGCCACAGCTACATCGTCTACGGGCCGCTGGCCAACGGCGCCACCTCGGTGATGTACGAGGGCACGCCCGACACGCCGGGCCGCGACCGCTTCTGGGCCATCGTCGAGAAGTACAAGGTCACGATCCTCTACACCGCCCCCACCGCCATCCGGACGTTCATGAAGTGGGGCACCGAGGAGCCCGAGAAGCACGACCTCTCGTCGCTGCGCGTCCTCGGCTCGGTGGGCGAGCCCATCAACCCCGAGGCCTGGGTCTGGTACCACCTCAACATCGGCGGCGAGCGCTGCCCCATCGTCGACACGTGGTGGCAGACCGAGACCGGCGCCATCATGATCTCGCCCCTGCCGGGCGCCACCACCACCAAGCCGGGCTCGGCCACCTTCCCGCTGCCGGGCATCGGCGCCGAGCTGGTCGACAACGACGGGAAGGTCGTGCCCAGGGGCGGCGGCTACCTCACCCTCACGCGGCCCTGGCCGTCGATGCTGCGGGGCATCTACGGCGATCCCGAGCGCTACCACGACACGTACTGGAGCCGCTTCGAGGGCCGCTACTTCGCCGGTGACGGGGCCAAGCTCGACGACGACGGCTACCTGTGGGTGCTGGGCCGGGTCGACGACGTCATGAACGTCTCCGGCCACCGCATCTCCACCACCGAGGTCGAGTCGGCCCTGGTCGACAACCCCAAGGTGGCCGAGGCCGCGGTCGTGGGCGCCAAGGACGACACCACCGGCCAGGCCATCGTCGCCTTCGTGACCCTGCGGGGCACCACCGAGGCGTCCGACGAAGTGGGGGCCGAGCTGCGCGAGCACGTGGCCACCAAGATCGGCAAGATCGGCCGGCCCAAGACGATCATCTTCACCGACGACCTGCCCAAGACCCGGTCCGGCAAGATCATGCGCCGCCTCCTCCGGGACGTGGCCGAGGGGCGCGAGCTGGGCGACACCACCACGCTCGCCGACCCCGGAGTGGTCGAGGAGATCCGCGACCGGGCCGCCGCCGGCACCGGCTCCGAGGACTGAGAACCGAGGGCGGCGGCGGCGCTCAGCCCCGGCCAGCGGTGCGCAGGGCGGTGCGATCCAGGGCCAGGTCCAGGCGGGCCCGGGCCCGGTTGATGCGCGAGCGCACGGTCCCCACGGGCACGTCGAGGATGGCGGCGATCTCGGCGTAGCTCAACCCGCCTACAGCGTAGAGGAGAAGGGTGTCCCGATCGGCCGGCGGGAGACCGTCGAGCTCGCCCACCACCCCTCGCCAGTCGTCCGAGGCCACGATCCGGCCCAGGACGGCGTCCTCGTCGAGACCGGGCTCGTCGTCGGCCCGCCGGGCCGTGTAGCCCCGCAGCCGGCCCACGGCGCCGAGCCGCCGCCGCTCGCTGCGGTAGTGGTGACGCAAGACGTTGAGGGCGATGCCCATGAGCCAGGCGGGGTGGCTCCCGAGGGCGGGGTCGTGGTGGTCGAGCGAGGCGAAGGCGGCGGCGAAGGTCTCGGCCGTCAGCTCCTCGGCCAGCGACGGGCTCACCCTCCGACCGAAGAAGGCGTAGACGCCGTCCACCTCGGCCTCGTAGAGGGCGATGAACCCGGCCTGGCGCGCGATGGCTTGATCCACGGCCCTCCTCCGCACGGGTTCCGGGTGAAGACTAGCCCGCGCCGGCGGTTGTCCTGAAGGCCGTCGGAAAACGAACATCCGTCGGAAAACCGACGACCGTCGCGAACCGACGCGCCTTTGCGGGCAAGGAAGAGCGTCGGGGGGCCGCATCTCTCCCGGCGCCACCATCCGATGACCGCGCCCGCACCCGACTCCGCCCCCCGGCCTCGCATCCTCCTGGCGGAGGATGACGTCCGTCTGGCCGGTGCCTACGCCCGACGGCTGCGGGCCGAGTGCCTCGTCGTGGACGTGGTCGGGTCCGTCGCCGCCGCCCGCGAACACGAGCAGCGGGGCGGCTACGCCTGCCTCCTGCTGGACCGGCTCCTGCCCGACGGCGACGTGCTCGAGCTGGTGCACGAGATCGACGGGCGCCTCGCCCACCCGCCGATCATCCTGGTCTCGGCGGTGGCCGACGAGGAGGACCGGGTCGAGGGCCTCCGCGCCGGCGCCGACGACTACGTGGCCAAGCCGGTTCGCCTCGACGAGCTGGCGATCCGCGTCACCCGCTTCGTGGGTGTCGGCGGTGGGCGCGAGGCCGGGTCCTTCACCCGGGCCAGCGTCGGCGCGGTGGTGTTCGACCTGGTGCGGTTTCGTGTCACCGTCGGCGACGAGCCGCTGCTCCTGCCCGACCCGCAGTTGCGCCTCCTGCGTCTGCTGATGGTCAACGCCGATCGGGTCGTCGCCCGCGACGAGCTGCTCGACGCCTGTGCCGCCGGCGCCACCGCGGAGGTCTCGCTGACGGCGCACATCGAGGCCCTGGCCCAGGCCTTGGACGGGGCGCTGACCATCGAGGGCTCGACCTCCCGGGGCTACACGGTGCGGCCCGGCGCCCACGACCGTCGGCGGCGGCTCATCCGGCGGACTCCTCGCCGCTCGTCCTGACCCGTCCCGTCCGCCGGCGACCGGGCTCGCTCAGGGGACGGGCTGCACCCGGTCGGGGGTGCGGAGGAAGGCCTCGGGGTAGCTGCCGTCGCTCTCGTAGACGAGGGCGTCGTCGGCGACGCCCTCGTGGAAGTGGCCGACGAAGGCTGGGGTCGTTCCCGGACCCGGCAGCGGAGTCGTGGCCGACACGATCACGCCGCTGGGGGCGGTCGACCAGGCGAAGACCCCGCCGTTGGTGTACTTCACCAGGTAGTCGAACCCCTGCCCGGTCTGGTTGTGGTGCACCGCGTAACGGCCCCGGTTCGGCAGCGGCGAGAAGGCCTGGCGCTGGAAGGTGCGGCCCTCGCTGAACCATAGGTTCAGGGCCCAGGTGTGGCCGACCTGCTCGTCGATGAAGGCGATGTCGTCGCGGGTGTCGCCGTCGGCCCGCAGGACGTGCACCTGTAGTCGCCACCGATGTTGGTCGTCGCCGCCACCCCGAAGGTCGCATCGCCATCGCCCCAGGCGATCTCGTCGGCGCCACCGCCCGGGCGGTGGAGGAAGACGTCCCCGTTCCCGTCGCCGTCGAAGTCGCCCGACGCGGTGGTCAGCGGGTCGCTGGCGGCCAGCGGGGTCAGCACGTCGGTGCCGGCGTCGGGGTCCCAGACCTGGACGTCCCGGTCGATCTGCGTCTTCACCAGCAGGGTGTCGTGGCCGGTCGCGTTGGCGACCGTCTCGAGGTTCGCCTCGCGCAGGCTGACCGTGCGGGTCTCGGCCAGGCCGCCGCCCGCCTGCATCACCCAGAGGACGTCGTCGCCGTCGCCGCGGCTCCAGAGCACGTCGTCGGTGGCGTCGCCGCCGAAGTCGCCCACGGTGCCCCGGTAGGGACCGTCGAGCTGGGCCGGGGCCGAGAGGTGGGCGAAGGTGCCGTTGGGGCGGCCCTCCCACAGGGCGTCCCACCGATCGGGCTCGAAGAAGAGGATGTCGTCCCAGCCGTCGGCGTCGAAGTCGCCGACCACCGGGACGTAGCCGTTCGACACCGTGTACCCGGCGGTGGTCGACGAGGCGAAGAACGGAGACGCCGGCTGGCACCCCGTCATCCCCAGCGCCATCGCCGCGGCCGCGACCATCGCCGCTGTCCGCCTGATCTTCATGCCCGCTCCCTTGGTCGATGTCCCCCCTCTACGAGCGGGGGGCCACCGTCAGGTGACGCGTCAGTCGCGGAAGTTGCCGAAGCTCAGGGGGACGCCGAAGTCGCCCTCCTTCAGGGCGGCGATGACGCCCTGGAGGTCGTCGCGCTTCTTGCCCGTGACCCGGAGCTCGTCGCCCTGGGCCTGCGACTGGATCCCCTTGAGCCCCAGGCCCTTGATGAACTTGTTGAGCTCGCGGGCCTTGTCCGACGAGATGCCGGCGGCGAGCGTCGCCGTCTGGCGCACGGTCCCGCCGGCGGCGGACTCCTCGTCGCCGTAGTCGAGGCCCTTGAGCGACACCTGCCGCTTGACCAGCTTCTCCTCCAGCACCTGCCGGAGGGCCCGCAGCTTGTCCTCGCTGGACGAGTGGAGCTTGATCTCGTTGTCACCCAGCTCGATGGACGAGCTGGTGCCCTTGAAGTCGTAGCGGTTGGCGATCTCCCGAGAGGCCTGGTCGACCGCGTTGCGGACCTCTTGCTGGTCGAGCGTGGAGGTGACGTCGAAGCTCGGCATGACGTCAACCTATCGCCGTCCCGCGGACGGATCCGGCTGGCTCCGCGAGGGGGGTCCGGGGCTATCGTGCGACCTCCGACCAAGGGTCAGTGCCCGAGTGGCCAAAGGGAGCAGACTGTAAATCTGCCGGCATCGCCTTCGGAGGTTCAAATCCTCCCTGGCCCACCAGACGGACGATCGACCCGCTCTTCCCGGAGCGGGTCGATCCGCGTCCGGGACCTGGTCAGAGGGGGTCGATCAGCCCCGCTCGGGCCAGCCAGCTCCCGATCTCGGCGGTCACGTTCCGGCCCGTGGCCGC
>DASYLG010000414.1:0-1854 GCA_036009685.1 Iamia sp.
TCGGTCGGGACCAGGAACATCGACATCCCCTGGTACGCGCTGACGTCGGGATCGGTCACCGCCATCACGATCAGGAAGGCCGCCGTGCGGGCGTTGGACGAGAAGAACTTCCACCCGTCGAGCACCCACTCGTCGCCGTCGCGGACGGCCCGGGTCTCGAACATCGTGGGATCGGCGCCGGCCTGGGGCTCGGTCATCGAGTAGCACGAGAAGATCTCGCCCTCGAGCAGCGGGCGGAGGTAGCGATCCTTCTGTTCGGGCGTGCCGTAGTGGGCGATGATCTCGGCGTTCCCGGTGTCGGGCGCCTGGCAGCCGAAGATGATCGGCGCCCAGCCCGATCGGCCGAGGATCTCGTTGAGGAGGCAGAGCTTCACCTGGCCGTAGCCCTCACCTCCCAGGTCGGGCCCGAGGTGGGTGGCCCACAGCTTCTGCCCGCGGACCTCGGCCTTCAACGGGTCGATCACCTTCCGCCGGCGCTCGTCGGGCGGCGTGAACTCGAGCCCGCCCCAGAGCAGGTCGAGCGGCTCGACCTCCTCGCGGACGAAGCGGTCGGCCCAGTCCAGCTTGGCCTGGAACTCGGGCTCGGTCTCGAAGTCCCATGGCATGGGCGACCACCTCCGACCAGGCAGAATAGGATTCTGGGAATGAAGGCGTCAAGGATGGAGAAGATGGTCGCCAGCGATGCGGACGAGGTGGGCCGGCTCCTCGACGCCGGTCGCCAGGTCATGCGCCGGTGCGGCACCGCGGAGCGGCCCCGCGTCATCGACATCGTGGCCGCCGCCGGTCTCTCCAACGACGCCTTCTACCGCCACTTCGCGTCGAAGGACGCCCTCGTGGCGGCGATCCTCGACGACGGCACCGAGCGGCTGGTGAGCTATCTCGCCCACCAGATGGGCAAGGCCCCCGACCCCGAGGGCGCCGTCCGCCGCTGGGTCGAGGGCGTCTTGTCCCAGGCGATGGACGACGAGGTGGCGGCGACCACCCTGGCGGTGTGGTGGAACGCCGGCAGCGTCGGTGGGCCCGACCGCCTGTCGGCCAGCACGCCGCTGGGCGCCCTGCTGCGCCCGCCCCTCGCCGCCCTGGGCCACCCGAGACCGGTGCTGCACGCCGCCCTGGCGGCCCACGCCGTCGTCGGCGTCCTCGCCGACCACCTGTGGGCCCGCACCAGCCCCGCCCCCGGGGAGATCGATGCCGTCGCCTCGTTCTGCCTCGGACGGCCGGGTGCTTGACCGTCGCCCTACGGTGACCTCATGGAGCCGCCCGCTCCGGTCGAGGACGACACGGTGGCCACGCGGTCGTGGCGACCGGCGGTCATCGTCGGCGCCGCCCTCGCCGCCATCGTGGTGCTGGCGGTCCTGGCGGACGGGCGCCTGCTGGTCGCCGACCCCGATCCGTCGGTCGTCACCGCCGCCGACGTCCGCCTGGCCCGGTCCCTCCTCCGCGGGGCGGCACCGCCCGACCTGCTGGTCGAGGCCTGCCTCGATGACGAGGGCACGATCGACCCGGCCTGTCTGGGCGACGCCGGGCTCCGCGCCGCGGCCGGTGAGATCGCCGCCGAGGTCGTCCCCCGCGCCTGCCGCGAGGCGGCGTCCGTGGCCGCCGAGTGCGTCGAGCGCCAGCTGGAGGTCGAGGTGCCCCAGCAGTGCGTCGGCTCCGATGGGGGCGTCGACGTCAGCTGCCTGACCGGCGCCGGCACGCTCCTGGTGCTCACGGACCAGTGCCTCGACGACGGCCGCCTCCGCCAGGAGTGCCTGACCGACGACGTCTACGGCGTGCCGGACGACGAGGGGGCGGAGGACACGATCGGCGGCCTGCCCTTCTCCGGCGTCGGCCTCGGCACCGATCCCCGGGCGG
>DASYLG010000415.1:0-3478 GCA_036009685.1 Iamia sp.
CCACCGACCTGGCCGACGACCAGCGGGCGGCCGTCGACCACGAGAGCGGGCCGGCCCGCATCGTCGCCCCCGCCGGGTCGGGCAAGACGCGCGTCCTCACCGAGCGACTGCGCCACCTCATCGCCGACCGGGGGTGGGAGCCGGGCTCGATCCTGGCCCTCGCCTACACCGTCAAGGCCCGCGACGAGATGGTCGAGCGCACCGAGGGGCTGGGCGCCCGGGTCCAGACGCTCAACGGCCTCGCCTACGCGGTGCTGGCCCGGCAGCGGGGCACGGCGCCGCCCGTCATCGACGAGCGCGAGGTGCGCCGGTTGCTCGACGGGCTGCTGCCCAAGCGCCGCCGGCAGGCCAACACCGACCCCATCGCCCCCTACCTCGAGGCCCTGACCGAGGTCCGGCTGGGGTTGCGGAAGCCGTCCGAGGTCGAGGACGAGCGAGGCGACGTGCCCGGCCTGTCCGCCGTCGTCGGGCCCTATCGCGACGAGCTCGACCGGCGGGGCGTCGTCGACTTCGACGAGCAGATCTGCGCCGCCATCGAGGCCCTGCTCGCCGACGGCGCCCTCCGCCAGGACATCCAGAGCCGCCACCGGCACCTGCTGGTGGACGAGCTCCAGGACCTCACGCCCGCCCACGTCGTGCTGGTCCGGCTGGTCGCCGGGCCCCCGCTCGACGTCTTCGGGGTGGGCGACGACGACCAGGTCATCTACGGCCACGCCGGCGCCGATCCCCGGTTCCTCATCGACTTCGCCACCTGGTTCCCCGGCGGCGGCGAGCACGCCCTCGAGGTCAACCACCGGTGCGCCGCGCCCATCGTCGAGGCGGCCGCCACCCTGCTGTCGTACAACCACCGACGGGTCGCCAAGGTCATCCGCCCCCGGCCCGACGCCGACACCTCGGCCGACGCCGTCCGGTTGATCGCCCACGGGCCGTCCGAGGGGGCCGGTGCCCTGGTCTCGGTCGTGCAGGGGTGGATCGACGAGGGGCGGTCGCCGTCCGACATCGCCGTGCTGACCCGGGTCCACGCCCTGCTCCTGGCCCCGGTCGTGGCCCTCGCCGAGGCCGGCATCCCGGTGCGGGCCACCGTCGGCCCCGAGCTGCTCGAGCGCACCGGCGCCCGGGCGGCGCTGGCCTACCTCCGCATCGCCGCCGATCCCACCGCCATGGCCCCCGACGACCTGGCCGAGGTCTACCGCCGGCCCAGCCGGGGCCTCCCGCAGTGGATCACCAAGTGGTTCCGGCGCCCGATGACGGTGGCCGACGTGGCCGCCATCGCCGACCGGATCGACGACGTGAAGGTCTCGGCCAAGGTCACCGAGCTGGCCACCGCCCTGGGCATCGTGGCCACCGCCGGCACCGGCACCACCCGGCAGGCGCTCGAGGTCATCCGCGACCGGATCGGGCTGGGCGAGGCCATGGAGGGCCTCGACCGGTCCAAGGGCGGCGAGGGGTCGAGCCAGCTCGACGATCTCGAGGCCCTGCTCCAGGTGGCCGACCTGCACCCGTCGCTCGACGGGTTCGAGCCCTGGCTGCGGCGGGCGCTGTCGGGGACGTCGGCCCGGGGGCCGGCCGTCACCCTCTCGACCGTCCACCGGGTCAAGGGGCGGGAGTGGCCGTGCGTGGCCGTCGCCGGGGTCACCTCCGGGCTGTTGCCGCACCGTCTGGCGGCCGACGAGGAGGAGGAGCGCCGGGTCCTCCACGTGGCCATCACCCGGGCCCGGCAGCGGGTCGTGGTGCTGGGCGACGAGAGCCGGCCGTCGCCGTTCCTGGCCGAGCTGACGGGCGAGGCCCCGCGCCGCGCCGCGCCGTCGCCGATCGTCCGCCCCGGCGCCCGGACCGGCTCTGGTGTGGCGTCGTCGTCGACCAAGCGCGAGGGGGGCCGGGCCCCGAAGGGCGACCCCCTGGAGGGGGAGGAGGCCGCCCGCGAGGAGCGCCTCAAGGCCTGGCGCCGAGAGCGCAGCCAGGCCGACGCCGTCCCCGCCTACGTCGTCGCCTCCGACGCCACCCTCCGCGCCATCGCCCTCCGCGCCCCCACCACCCCCCGCGAGCTCGCCACCTGCCCCGGCATCGGCCCCGCCAAGCTCGACAAGTACGGCGCCGCCATCCTCGCCCTCATCCCCACCCCCACCTGACCCCAGCCCAGCAGCTCGCCGAGTGCCCGCGTCCGGCATGCTGCCGGAGTGTGCCGCCGGGGTGGCGGCTGTCGTCCTCGCCGGAGTCGCCCGGGTCGCGCCTCCGGAGGAGTCAGGGGACAAGGTCCGGCAGGTTGCCGGAGTGTGCCGCCGGGGTGGCGGCTGTCGTCCTCGCCGGGAGCCGCCCGGGTCGCGCCTCCGGAGGAGTCAGGGGACAAGGTCCGGCAGGTTTCCGAAGTGTGCCGCCCGGGTGGCGGCTCTCATCCCCGCCGGGAGCCGCCTGGGTCGCGCCTCCGGACGAGTCGAGGGACAACTTCGGGCAGAAGACCCCCGTGACTCCGAACTGGGTGGGAAACGGCCGGTCGATGACGGCCCTGGCCGTCGAGGGGCCGTTTCCGACCCTGTTCGGATCGGTGGTTGACACCCGCCTCTGACACCCGGAGGAGATGGGTTCCGGCAGGAGGCGTGGGGTCCGAGCGGGTGGGTGTCGAGGGGGCGGGGGGCCAGAGGTGGGTGCCAACTGTCGAGCGGGGTGACGCAGCCCCGTGGGCGAACTGGTCAGACGGTGCGCCCGCAGGGCCTGGACGTGACCCGTTCGTCCGTGGGCGGGGGCCCAAGACCGACTCGGGCGGAGCCGCGGGGCGCGCGTGGATCCACACTCACGGCGTGTCGGCGGGCCATCGGCTTGGGTCCTGCTGCGGGTCGGTCGTAGGGATGGCTGGGCACGGCGGGTGGAGCTGTGCGCTGGTCGTGGTCGGCTTGCCTCGGTGGGCCGGGCGTTTCGTCGTCGGTGGGCCATGGTCTTCTCGCCGGTTCACCCGTCGTCACCCGGCGATCTGGCCGGGAATCATGAAGAATCTTGTGCATTCACTGGCATGGGTTCCCGTCTATCGGGTAGAATACGGGTCATGATGGAGGATCTCACCGATGCCGTGGACCGGCTCGAGGTGCCCGTCGACGGCGACGTCCTCGCCGCGGTGTTGGCGGTGCGGGACCGGTTGGAGGCCAAGATCGTCACCGCCGTGGGTGCCTTCGATGACACCAGCGAGTGGGACACCCAGGAGGGGTGCGCGTCGATGGCCGCCTGGCTCCGCATCCGCGGCCGGATGACCCCCTCGGATGCGTCCCGCCTGGCGAAGACCGCCCGCCGACTCCGCTCGCTCCCGACGCTGCGGCAGGCGTGGCTCGACGGGACCATCGCCGGTGGGCACGTCGCCGCGGTGGTGGCCAACCTGTCGGATCGCACCGCCCCGCTGTTCGCTGCCCACGAAGACGACCTGGTCCCGGTGCTGGCCGATCTCGAGATCACCGCCGCGGTGGCGGCCATGAAGACCTGGGCGGTCATGGCC
>DASYLG010000416.1:0-3063 GCA_036009685.1 Iamia sp.
CGTGTACTACCTGGAGGAGACCGCGCTCGACACGACGACGATCGTGACCAACCTCAAGGCGAACGGCAACTTCGTCGCCTCCGAGTCCGCCATCATGGCCAGCTCGGCCTACTTCACGGCCAGCGGGGGCACCAACACCAGCTACGTCGAAGCCGTCTACCAGGACGTGCTCCAGCGTCCGGCCGATGCGCCCGGCCTGTCCTACTGGGCCGGCCGCCTCACCGCCGGGACGTCCACCCGGACCTCGATCGCCAACTACTTCATCAGGACGACGGAGGCCGCGACCCGTCGGGTGGCGGGAACGTCCGGCGCGACGAGCTGTGCGTCCGTCGAGCTGATCGACGTCGAGAGCATTCCGGCGGGCTCGTACTGCATCGTGCTCGACCGTCTGGCCGATGCGCCCGGCACCACGTACTGGACCACCCAGCTGACCGCGACGGACCAGATGCCGTCGCTGTGGGCCTCGCTCGCCGGGTCGACCGAGTACTACAACAGCGCCCAGACGCGCTTCTAGCGCGCCGCCCGACGCATCGTGGTGAGACGGCGGAGGAAGGCCGAGGCGGTGACGGACCCCGAGGTCGCGGGGCCGACCACCGGTGCCCGCGCCCTGCCGTTCGCGGCGTTCTGCGCGGTCCTGGCCACAGAGGTGGATCCCGTGTTCGCCACGGCTCCGCCGCCGACCAGCCGGCTCTGGCTCGACCTCGGGCTCGACGAGCTCGCCCTGTGCCGCCTGCACCTGGCGGTCGAGGATCTGAACCCCCACTTCCGCCTCCCCGACCAGGCCGATGCCGACCTCATGACCATCGGGGACATCCACCACTACTACGCGACGATGGAGGCCGAGCACGTCGGAGGGGCACGCTCGTGATCGTGGCCTCGCCGACGGATCGGTCCCGCACCCCGGCGGTCGCCAGCCCGCAGGACCATCTGCCGCTCCTCGTCGACCGGCTGGCGCGGGCCTCCGCCCGGCCCAAGGCGCAGTGGTCCGAGATCCTCGACCCCCGCACCTGGGGCGGGCGCGACCACCTCCGGCGTCTCGGTCCGTGGGATCCCCTCGTCGAGACGCGCCTGTACCGCGCCCGTCGCGACGATCCCGAGATCGCCCTGGCGCTCCAGCGCACCCTCGCCTTCTACGCGGTGGGGGTCGATCTCGAGCACCTCCTGCGCAAGGGCCTCACCAACCTGGCGGCGACGCTCCCGGCCGATCACCCTGCTCACGGCTTCATCGCCCACGAGCTGAGGGAGGAGGCCGAGCACACCGCCATGTTCACGTGGTTCGCGGCGCTGGCCGGCGAGGGCTTCGAGCGCCACACCTCGATCTCCGAGGCCGAGATCGAGAAGATCTCGGCCCTGGCGGGCGACGAGCCGGCGGTGTTCCTGCTCTACGTCATCTCCGGCGAGCTCATGTTCGACCGGGTGCAGCGGGCCGCGCTGGCGGCCGACGACACCCACCCGCTCATCGCCGGGATGGACCGGTACCACTGCATCGAGGAGGCCCGGCACCTGTCGTTCGGGCGCGGCCTGCTCCGCAGCTACCTCAGCGGCGCCGACGCCAAGCAACGGCGCCGGCTCACCTACGAGGCGCCCCTGGTCGCCCGCTGGACCAGCGAGCGGATGCTCGAGATGCCCCCCTCGCTGTCCGCTGCCGTCGGCGCGACCGACGAGGACGTGGCCGAGGGGCGTCGCGCCGTGCGGCGCAGCGACCTGCATCGCCGGTGCATCGGGGACCTGCACCGCTTCTGCCAGGGCCTCGGGCTGGTGGACGACCGCCTCCGGGGGACGTGGGGCATCGACCGACCGGAGGGGACGGATGAACGTCGACCGTGAGGAGCTGTACGACCTGATCGTGGCGACCGCCGCCGACGGGGAGGAGATCGATCTCTCGACGGTCGCACGGGACGCCGACCTCGTCGGCCTGGGCTTCGACTCGCTGCACTTCACGACCCTGCTGATCGAGGTCGAGGAGCGGCTGGGCGACGAGATCACGCCCGAGGCGTTCGACCGCTTCGCCGACCTCGAGGTGTTCTCGCTCGACGCCATCCTCGACGCCCTCATCGGCCCGGCCCGACCCCGGTCCGTGTCCGGCCCGTGACGCCGGTCGGCGAGCTGGTCGTCGAGGATCTCTCGACGGCCCCCGACCCCCGGTTCCGGCCGATCCTCGACACCCTGGCCCGCCTCGTCGCCGACGACCCGGGCCGGCGGGACCTCGAGGTCGTGGTCCAGTGCGAGGGGGTGGAGGCCCTGCGCGCTCGCATCGGGTCGGCAGCTCCGACGGCCGCGCCGCTGGTGGCCGTGTGCGGGTCGGCCTTCAAGCCCGTCGTGGCCCTCGCCCTGCTGCAGGTGCTCCACGACGCCGGGATCGACCCCGACGAGCCGCTGGCGCCTCATGGCGTCCACCTGGCCGATGGCGGCACGACGGGTCGCCACGTCATCGACCACCGGGCCGGGCTCCCCCAGATCCGCGACCTGGCCCCCGAGCCGGCGGGACTGGCCGACGGGGCGGCCATCGTCGCCGCCCTCCGGCGCACGCCCCCGATCTGGGAGCCGGGGATCCGCAGCGCGTACCACGCCATCTCGTACGGGTACCTGGTCGAGGCCGTGATCTCGGATCTCACAGGGGGCGGGACGCCGATGGCCGACCTGGTCCGGGACCGGGTGCTGCGTCCGGCGGGGGTGCGTCCGGACGAGGTCGCCCTCCCGTGGTCGACCGACGGGCCCGAGGTCACCGACCTCTTCGTGACCGGGCAGTCGCCGATCCCGTGGCGACCCCAGGGACGGTCCTTGATCTATCGCGCCACCTACGCGCTGCCCGACCTGGTCGACCATCTCAACCGGGCGGCGAGGGGGACGGACCCGCCCCTCAGCTGTGGGGTGCCGTGTACTGCCTCGGCGCTGGCCGGGCTGTACGGCGCCCTGATCGCCCCGTCGAACGCCCGGCCCGGCCTTCCGGACGAGGTGCGGGTCGCCCGGGCGACGCCCAGTGCACCCGGCTTCGATCAGGTGCTGCGCCAGCGGCTGACCTGGAGCGGCGGGACCCTCGTGGGTGCCGGCCTCCGCCGGGCC
>DASYLG010000417.1:0-3822 GCA_036009685.1 Iamia sp.
CAACCGCACCCTCGTCCCCGAACCTCAGAGGACGCTGGGAGCCCACCTGAGGACGAGCCGAGATGTGGCAGCCACCGTCACCGCCACAGGTGCCCGCCGACATCGGGGTGGCGTAGGTTCGACCCATGAGCGACGACCCGACGCAGCTGGTGAAGGAGCGCATCGAGCGGCTCCTCGACGAGGGCGACACCAGCGACACCACGGCCTTCCGGGGCCTGCAGTACGACCTGGGACTGGCCTGGGTCCACTTCCCCGAGGGATGGGGCGGGCTGGGCGTGGACCCGCCGCACCAGCGCGCCGTCGACGCCGCCCTGCGCGACGCCAAGGCCCCCGGCCCCAGCACCGAGCACTTCTTCGGTCTCACCATGGCCGGGCCCACCATCGTCACCCACGGGTCCGACGAGCTCCGCCAGCGGCTGCTCCGCCCGATGTTCACCGGCGAGGAGTCGTGGTGCCAGCTCTTCAGCGAGCCCGGCGCCGGGTCCGACCTGGCCGGTCTCGCCTGCAAGGCCGTCCGCGACGGCGACGAGTGGATCATCACCGGCCAGAAGGTGTGGAACACGCTCGCCCACATCGCCGACCGGGGGATGCTGGTCGCCCGCACGGACCCCGACGCGCCCAAGCACAAGGGCCAGACCTACTTCGCCCTCGACATGCACGCCCCCGGCGTCGAGGTCCGCCCGCTGCGCCAGATCACCGGCGAGGCCGAGTTCAACGAGGTCTACATGACCGAGGTGCGGGTCCCCGACGCCGACCGCATCGGCGACGTGGGCGAGGGCTGGCGGGTCGCCATGACCACCCTGTCGAACGAGCGCACCACCATCGGCGGGGGTGGCGGCACCCCGACGCGCGGCTCGGGCGCCATCGCCGAGGCCGTCCGCATCTGGCAGTCCGACGAGGTCGTCGACCGCTCCCCCGCCGCCCGCGACGAGCTGATGAAGCTGTGGATCCGGGCCGAGGCCCTGCGGCTCACCAACATCCGGGCCGGCCAGAACCGCAAGATGGGCAACCCGGGCCCCGAGGGCTCGATCGCCAAGCTGATGTTCGCTCAGGTCAACATGGACGTCTACGAGCTGTGCGTCGACCTCCTCGGCGCCTCCGGCCTGGTCGACTACGACTACACCATGCGCCGCTCGGAGAACCTCGGCCTCACCGGCCCTCCCGGCACCAGCCGCAAGATGTTCCTCCGGGCCCGGGCCAACTCGATCGAGGGCGGCACGTCCGAGATCCAGCGCAACATCATCGGCGAGCGCGTCCTCGGCCTCCCCGGCGAGCCCCGCACCGACAAGGCCATCCCCT
Source organism: Iamia sp. (assembly GCA_036009685.1). GTDB lineage: Bacteria > Actinomycetota > Acidimicrobiia > Acidimicrobiales > Iamiaceae > Iamia. The sequence goes on from DASYLG010000417.1 coordinate 1,300, forward strand.
GGAAGGACGTCCCCCGCAGCTAGCCCCAAACTGCGACCCTGAGCGGGCGCTGCGCCCGCTCAGGGTCGCCGTTTCGGGGTGAGGTGACGCTCGAGCTCCCGCAGGACCATCGGGCCCTCCTGGGTGACCTCTCGAAAGGTGAACTCGAGGACGGTCCAACCGAGGGCGACGAGGCCCCGACGGCGCCGCCGCTCCCAGCGGAAGGCTCGCTCGCCCATGTGGTACCGGAGCGAATCGCACTCCATGGCGACCAGTGGCTCGGGCCAGGCGATGTCGAGGCGACACTCGAAGTCCCCGTGGATCACGTGGTGCTGGGTCACCGGCTTGGGCAGCCCGCCCTGGTCGATCAGGCGGAGTGCCCTGCGCTCGAACCCGCTGTCGACCAGCTCGCCGACTCCACGTTCGGCCAGCAGGGCGCGAGGGGCGACGGTCCCGTCGCGACCCTTGCGCGCCACCTCCCGATGGCGGTGGGCCACCCGGAGGAGCACGGCCGGGTCGACCCGCAGGGCCTGATCGAGAGCGACCCCGGCCTTGAACTCGTGGGCGACGGCCGGGAGGTCGACCAGGGTCCGCACGAGCGACGTGCACGCGATGCCGTCGACCTCGTCGAGGTCTGGCGCCTTGAGGTCGAGCGTCTCGTGGAGCACGGCGGCTCGTGGCTGGCGCCGTCGCTTGGCGCCCCGCTCGACGAGGAGCTCGACGGGTGCCCGCTCGAAGCCGTCGAGGTGGCGCAGGCGGGCCGCCGCTCGGTGCGATGCCATCGAGCCGGGGATGCTCAGGGTGGCGACGGAGAGCCGCTGCCGCCACGTCGGGGGGGTGCCGCGCAGGCGGTACACCGCTGGGGCGGCCCGCTCGGCGACGCCGCGGTCGACCATGCCTCGGACGTGATCGTCCGTCAGGCCGAGGTCGCGGGCCTGGGCCAGGCTGAAGGTGGCGTGCTGGCGTTCGGCCAGCTCGAAGAGATCCACAGGTCCCCCAGGGATCGCGCTCGGTGAGCGACGGATGCTGTTGGGGGAAGCTCTCGGACTCTTCTTGCGACCCTGAGGGGGCGCTACGCCCGGTCAGGGTCGCAGTTTGGGGTGGGTCCGGAGTGGGCCGTGAGGGATTCGAACCCCCGACCCCCTGCGCGTCATGCAGGTGCTCTAACCAACTGAGCTAACGGCCCCGGAGCAGGTGACCATAGCAGTGGGGCCCCACCCCACTGCCAGCCGAATGGCCTCAGGGGGCGGGCTGGCGGATGGCGTCGAGGCGGGTGCCGGCGGGGACGGTCTCGCCATCGCCGATGACGCAGTCGGTGAGGGCGGTGCCCCGCTCGACGGTGGCGTCGAAGGCCACGACGGTGCGCTCGATCACGGCGCCCTCGCCGACCGAGCTGCCCGGCAGGAGGACCGAGTCGCGCACGACCGCACCGGCCGCCACGGTGCACCCGGCACCCACGACGGAGCGCTGGACCTCGGCGGCAGCATCGATCACGGCCGCCGGGTCGACGCCGTCGACCGGCTCGCCCCGGAGCCCGTCGACCAGGTCGAGCTGGGCCCGGATGTAGAGGGCGGGGGTGCCGGCGTCGATCCAGTAGGCGTCGTCGGCCCGGGCGTACAGCGTCCCGGACTCGACCATGGCCGGGAAGACCTCGCGCTCGATCGACACCCGGCGATCCGGGGCGATGCGGTCGAGCACCGAGGGCTCGAGCACGTAGATCCCGGCGTTGATGAGATCGGTGGGCGCCTCGTCGCGGGGGGGCTTCTCGACGAAGGCCTCGACCCGGCCCTGGGCGTCGGTCGGGACCACGCCGAAGGCGGAGGGGTCCTCGACCTTGTGGAGGGCGATGGTGCCCTCGGCGCCCCGCTCGTCGTGGAAGGAGACGAGGGCGCTGACGTCGATGTCGGTGAGGCAGTCGGCGTTCATCACCACGAACCGCTGGTCGATGCCGGCGTCGCGGGCGGCGAAGCGGATGGCGCCGGCGGTGTCGAGCGGCTCGGGCTCGACGGCGAAGTGGAGCTGCACGCCGGCGCACACGCCGGTGGGGTACTCGGCGGTGAAGGCGTCGGGCCGATAGCCCATGGACAAGACGACGTCGTCGATCCCGTGGCGGGCCAGGTGCCGCAGGACGGGCTCGATCATCGGCCGCCCGAGGATGGGCAGCATCTGCTTGGGACGGTCGAGCGTGAGCGGGCGGAGGCGCGTGCCGAAGCCGCCGACGAGGACGACTGCCCTCATCCGCCGGCGGGCGCGGTGGTCTCGGCCGGGGCCGTCGTCTCGGAGCCCTCGGCCGGCGCCGTGGTCTCACCCTCCGCGGGAGCGGTGGTCTCGCCCCCCTCGGCGGGGGCCGTGGTCTCGGTCCCCTCGTCCCCGGCCGGCGGCGTCTCGGCCGGGACGGTGGTCTCGGAGAAGGTGTCCTCCAGCTCACCGGACTCGGCGTCCTCGTTGGCCTCGGTGTCGACGGGGCCGTCCTTGGTGGCGTTCTCGACGATCGTCGCCGCGCTGGGAGGCGCCGGGATCGTGTCCTGGCCATCGGGGAGGAAG
>DASYLG010000418.1:0-3002 GCA_036009685.1 Iamia sp.
CGGCGTGCTGGGCGTGCTGGGCGTGGTAGAGCGGGCTCTGCCTGGGGTGCGGAAGGACCGCCGTTGCATCATTCCCCGCGGGGTCTTCGGTCGCGGGTTGGCCTTCGACTGGGCCTGCGCCTGCCTCCGCGCCAGGATCGCCTCCTGGATCTCCGCTTCCCACTGATCCCCTTCCTCGGGAGTCAGGAGGGCGCGTGCTGGATCCGTCATCTCATCCTCCTCGGGTTGCGTGTCGATGTCTGGGAGCTTCATGCCTCTTCAATACACGGGGGTGTGACAATGAAGCACCTTTCCGCCCGAGTCGGGTGATGAGCAGGCGTACGCCGACACAGATCCGGCCCGCCGCCCATCGGCACGGTGCCGGGCGGGACGCGACGGTCTGGCAGCCTGGCGGGATGGGCACGAGGGTTCTCCTGACGGGGATGGGCGGTGAGCTGGGGACGCGCGTCACCAACCTGTTGGAGGCGGACGAGCGGATCGAGGCCATCGTCGGGGTCGACATCGACCCTCCTCGTGGCCGCATCCCCAAGGCCCACTTCCACCGGGTCGATCCCCGCGACCGGGCGCGCACGGTCGCCGTCGTCCGCGACCTCGAGCCCACCGCCGTGGTGCACCTCGGGATCTACGAGCCCGGCGCCCGCGTCGTGGCCCGCACCGCGGCCACCCTGTCGGAGGCGTCGGCCCTGGTGGCCCTGGGCGCGGCGGCGCAGTGCCCGTCGCTCGACCGGCTGGTGGTGCGCAGCGGCATCGAGGTCTACGGCCGGCCGCGGGGCGGTCCCCAGCGGCCCGACGAGACCGTCCACCCCCAGCCCACCACGCCGTGGGGCCGGACCCTGGCCCGGGTCGAGGAGGTGGCGGCCCAGTCCGCCATCGCCGCCGACGTGCCGCTGACGATCCTCCGCTTCGCCCCCGTCGTCGGGCCCCACATCCCCAGCCCGCTGGGCCGCTACCTGCGGCTGCCGGCCGTGCCCATCTCGGCCCTCGCCGACCCACCCTTCTCGCTCCTCCACCAGGAGGATGCCGCCGCCGCCACCGTGCGGGCCCTCGACGCCGGGGTCGACGGCACCGTGAACGTCGTCGGTCCGGGCGCGGTGACGCCCTTCCAGGCCGTCCGTCTCGGCGGCCGCATCCCGCTCCCGACGGCGGGGCTGGGCTGGCTCGCCGCCCGGGCCGGCTGCGAGCTGGTCGGCGCGCCGCTGCCGGCGCACGTCATCGAGCTGCTGACGAAGGGCCGGGGCGCCGAGGGCGCGCTCGGCGAGGAGATGCTGGGCCTCGAGCCGGCCCGCTCGACGGTCGACGTCGTCCACGACCTGTACGAGTGGGCCGAGATCGTCCACCTCGACGTCGACCACCGGCGGTCGGCGGCATGAGCAAGAGGTGTCCGACGGCGAATCGCCAGCGAATCGACGAGCGACCGACCGGTCGGGCAGCGAATCGCCGGCGAATCGACGTCCGACGCATCGACATGGGGCCGGCGTGAGCCCGGCCCCGCCGCTCGGCGAGGTGCGGCTGACGCCGGCCGCCTTCGTCCGCCGCCGGTTCGACGGGACCCACCACGTCGACGAGTGGGGCCTCGATCCCGACATCGTGGCCCTGGCGTCGCCGCTGGTCGGGCTGCGGTGGAGCGTCGAAGCGCAGTGGCCCGAGCGGATCCCGACCGACGGTCCCGCCGTCCTGGTGCACAACCGGGCGTTCGGGATCTCCGAGCCGGTCGTCCTCGCCCGGGGCGTCCGCCAGGCGACGGGTCGCCACGTCCGCACCGCCGGGCTGGTCGACGTGGCTCCGTTCGTCACCATGGGTCGGGTCCTCGGCGCCGTGGTCGACCGGCCCGACGAGCTGACCGGCCTGCTGCGCTCGGGGGCCGTGGTCGGCCTACCGCTCGATCGCGACCTCCGGCCCCGCCGGGCCGGCCACCTGTCGGCGGCGGCGCTGGCCCCCGCCCTCGCCACCGGTGCGCCCGTGGTGCCCGTCGCCCTGGTGGGCCGGGAGGTCGGTCGCCGCTGGCGGCTCCTCGTCGGCGAGCCCATCGCCCACCCGCCCGGTCAGGGGCCGCTGGCCGTCGCCGACCTGGTCGATGCCGCCCGCGCCGGCGTCCAGGACCTCCTCGACTCGGCCACCAGCCCCTTGAAGGGGTGGCCCTGATGGCGTACGTGCGGGCCGAGGACGGGGTCCGGCTCCACTACCAGGTGTGGGGTCCGAGCGACGGCGAGCCGCTGCTGCTGGTCCACGGCCTGGGGGCCGATCACCGCGCCTGGATCATGCAGCGCCGCGCCTTCGGGAGCCGCTACCGCTGCATCGCCCTCGACAACCGGGGCGTCGGCAGCTCGGACAAGCCCGTCGGGCCCTACGACCTCGAGGTCATGGCCCGCGACGCCCTGCAGGTGCTCGACGCCGCCGGCCACGACTCGGCCCACGTCGTCGGGGTGTCGATGGGCGGGATCCTGGCCCAGATCATCGCCGTGCGGGCGCCCGAACGGGTCCGGTCGCTGACCCTCGCCTGCACCGCCTGTCGGCACCTGCCCTGGCGCCGGGAGCTGCTGGCCGAGTGGATCGAGACGGCCGAGACCGAGGGGATGGGCGTGTTCGTCCGGGACAACATGCGCTGGCTGATGGGCCCCCGGTCGCTGCGTCGGGTGTGGCCGCTGGCCACGTTCCTCGCCCCGCTGGTGGTGAACGTCCCGCCCCACGGCTTCGCCGCCCAGGCCCGGGCCATCCTCGCCATGGACGACTCCATGGCCGACGAGCTCGACGTCATAAGGGTCCCGACGCTGGTGACGGTCGGGAGCCAGGACAGCCTCACGCCCCGCGGCGACTCCGAGGAGCTGGCCGAGCGCATCGCCACCGCCGAGCTGGTCGTCATCCGCGGCGGCGCCCACATGGTCCAGGCCGAGCACGCCGGCACCTTCAACCGCGTCGTGAGAGCCCACCTCGACCAGGTCAGCGCCCAGTCGTCAGCCCACCCTGAGGCCCGTACCGCCTGACCGAGGCCCGCAGTGAACAGC
>DASYLG010000419.1:0-4387 GCA_036009685.1 Iamia sp.
CGATCGCGTCGATGGCGGCAACGACCTTGTCCGCCGCGTTGTGCTCCTTCGGCAGGAACGCGATGCCGGTGGCGTACGCGCCCGCGTCGGGGAGCTCGAAGCCCACGACGGCGCGCAGGAAGGCGTCCGGGATCTGGAGGAGGATGCCGGCCCCGTCGCCGGTGTTCACCTCGGCCCCGGAGGCGCCGCGGTGCTCCAGGTGGCAGAGCGACAGCAGGCCCTTGTCGACGATGTCGCGGCTGGCCCGGCCGTGCATGTCGACGACGAAGGCGACACCGCACGCGTCGTGTTCGTTCGCGGGGTCGTAGAGGCCCTGGGGGCCCGGGGTGGCTCGCATGCGTCCCTTCCATCGTCTCGATGGGGCTTGGGGGTCTCGTACCGGGACGTCGCTGGCCCGAGGGGGTGGTCTGGAGACTCTACTGCCGGTCGGGGTACCGGCTCCAACGCGAAACCTGCCGAACTCGGGGGGAAACGTGCCCCCCAGGGTCACGGATCCCCCCGGGTTCGCCACTAGGTTCCCGGGGGTGACGGACGAGATCTCGCTGGTCGTGCTGGCGGCCGGGATGGGGCGCCGGTTCGGCGCCCTGAAGCAGGTCACGCCGGTGGGGCCCACCGACGAGGCCCTGGTCGACCACACCATCCGGGACGCCACGGAGGCCGGTGTCGACCGGGTCGTCGTGGTCGTCCGGCCCGAGATCCGGGCCGAGGTGGTGGGCCACCTGGAGCGGCGCTCGGCCCTTCCCCTGGTCGTCGTCGAGCAGCCCGGGCCGACCGGGGCGCGGACCCGGCCCTGGGGTGCCTCCGAGGCCGTCGCCCTGGCCCTGGCCGCCGGCCGCGGCCCGGCCGTAGTGGTGAACGCCGACGACCACTACGGCGCCGATGCCGTGGCCGCCCTGGTCGGCTGGCTGCGCTCCCCCGCCGCCGGCCCCGGGCGCGGGGCGCTGGTGACCTGGCCGCTGGCCGCCACCACGTCGCCCCAGGGCACCGTCACCCGAGCGGTGTGCCGGGTGGGCGCCGACGGCACGCTGGCCGGGATGGTCGAGCACCACCAGGTCGCCGTGGACGGCGACGGCACCGCCACCACCGCCGAGGGCCCGGTGCCGGCCGACGCCCCCGTGTCCATGAACCTCTGGGGCCTGCCCGCCGATGCCGGCCCGGCCCTCGCCGCCCTGGTCGGCGCCTTCCAGCGGGGCCACGCCGACGACCCCGACGCCGAGCTACCTCTGCCCACGGCGATCGACGGCCTGCTGGCCGCCGGTGCCCTGGCCGTCGAGGTCCTGCCCGCCGGCACGACGTGGGTGGGCGTCACCCACCCCGACGACCTGGGCCCCGCCCAGGAGGCCATGGCCCAGCTCGACCCCGTCCCCGAACGAGCTTCGTGCGAAAGGTGCGACCCGTGAGCGACTTCCGCACAAAGGTCGACGGCCGGACCGTCGGCATCGCCGATCTGCTGGCCTACCTGGACGCCTCGCCCAGCCCGTACCACGCCGCCGCCGAGGCCGATCGCCGTCTGACCGCCTCGGGGTCCGTCGTCGTCGAGCTCACCGCCCCCTGGACCGACGTCCCGGCACGGGGTCACGTGGTCGTCGACGGCGCCGTCGTGGCCTGGTCGCTGCCCGAGGGCGGACCCGCCCTGCCCCCTCTGCGTCTCGTCGGGGCCCACACCGACAGCCCCGGTCTGCGGATCAAGCCCCGCCCCGACACCGGCCTGGCCGGGTGGCGCCAGCTCGCCGTCGAGGTCTACGGCGGCGCCCTCGTCAACTCCTGGCTCGACCGGGACCTCGGCCTGTCCGGCCGGGTCGCCGTCCACGTCGACGGGCGGGTCGAGACCCGCCTCCTGCGGGTCGACCGGCCCGTCGTGCGGGTCCCCCAGCTCGCCATCCACCTCGACCGCGAGGTGTCCACCCACGGCCTCAAGCTCGACCGCCAGCGCCACCTGACCCTCGTCTGGGGCGTGGGGCCGGTCGACGTCGGCTCCTTCCAGGTCTTCCTGGCCGAGGAGATCGGGGCGGCCCCCGACGACATCGCCGGCGGCGACGTGATGGTCCACGACCTGTCCCCCGCGGCCCTGGTCGGGGCGGACGAGAGCCTGGTCAGCAGCGGCCGGCTCGACGACCTGTGCTCGTGCTGGGCCGGGCTGGCCGCCCTGGAGCAGGTCGGCGCCCTGACGGGCGATGCCCCCGTCGGGGCCGTCCTCGTCCTCAACGACCACGAGGAGGTGGGCAGCGCCTCGACCCGCGGCGCCGGCGGGCCCCTGCTGGCCCACGTCCTCGAGCGACTGGCGACGGCCCGCGGCGGCGGCCGGTCCGACCTCCTCACCGCCCTCCCCGCCTCCGCCCTGGCCTCGGCCGACATGGCCCACGCCACCCACCCGAACCACCCCGAGAAGCACGAGCCGGGCCACTGGATCGCCGTCGACGGCGGCCCGGTCGTCAAGGTCAACGCCAACCAGCGCTACGCCACCGAGCCGGCCACCCAGGCCCTGTTCGAGGCCGCCTGCGCCCGCGCCGGGGTCCCCGTGCAGCACTTCGTCGGCCACAACGAGGTCCCCTGCGGGTCGACCATCGGGCCCATCACCGCCGCCGAGCTGGGGATCCCCACCGTCGACGTCGGCGTGGCCCAGCTGGCCATGCACTCCGCCCGCGAGCTGTGCGGGGCCACCGACCCGGTGCGGATGGTCGCCGCCCTGGCGGCCTGGTGGTCGCCCGAGCACCGCTCGGCGTGAACCGGGCGGAGGCGGCGCGCGTCCTCGGCGTCGCCGACGACGCCGGGGCCGAGGCCGTGCGCACGGCCTTCCGGGCCGGCGTCCGCCAGCAGCACCCCGACCGCTCGGGCCGGCCCGGGTCGGTGGCCGTCAGCCGGCTGGTCGAGGCGCGCCGGACCCTGCTCGGCCCCGTGCCCGTCGCCGCCGCGCCGCGCCCGCCGCTGGCCCCCGCCCGTCGTCCGGCGGTCCCGCTCGATGCGCACGTCGAGGGCGACACCCTGCTGGTCCACGCCGATCCCGCCACCGTCATGGCCCGGCTGGTCGAGGCCGGCCACGCCCTGGGCGAGATCACCTACCTCGACCGCAGCGCCGGCCTGGTCGAGGTGCTCCTCCAGATCCAGGAGGACGACGACCCGGCGCCGGCGGCCTGCTCGCTGGTGGCGTCGCTCCAGGGCCGACTCGACGGGGTCGAGGTGTTCTGCACCGTCGAGCGCCTCGACGGCCACCCGGCCCCGCCCGTCGCCCCCATCGTCGCCGCCCTCGCCACCGAGATGGGCGTCGCTCCACCGACCTGACCTGCCAGCGCCGGCGGGGAGGCGTTCCGAAGACCGAGACCTCGCCGCCCGGCGCAGCCGCTGGGGGGTGCGGGGGGTCGCCCCCGCAGGGGGGTCGTGGCGGCGAGGAACGAGCCGTCCGGCCCCGGAGAGGTCTTCAGCCCCGAGCGCAGCGAGGGACCGTCAGTTCGAGGAGGAAACGAGCGCAGCGAGGCTTCTGACGAGAGGATCAGCACTCACCGATGGGCTGGGTGGTGGTCGTGGTCGTGTTGAGGTCGGGGCGGTCGGGCTCGACCGGGGCCTCCGGACCGGGCAGGCCCGTGCCGCCCTCGATCGGGAGCAGGAAGTTCCGGGGGTTGACGGGGACGCCCCGGAGGCGGGTCTCGAAGTGCACGTGGGGGCCGGTCGAGAGCCCGGTGGTGCCGGCGCGCGAGATGACGTCGCCCCGCTTGACCTGCTGGCCGGGCTGGACGAGGAGCTCGGAGTTGTGGGCGTACACCGTGCCCAGCGAGAAGCCGTGGGCGATCACGACGGTGTTGCCGTAGCCGCCGCGCGGCTCGGCGAGGAGCACGATCCCGTCGGCCGCGGCCTCGACCGGGTCCCCGGTGCTGGCCCCGATGTCGGCGCCGGCGTGGAGCCGGGTCACGTTGAGGATGGGGTGGGCCCGCTGCCCGAACTCCGAGCTGATCTCGGTGCACGGCAGGGGGCTCTGGACCCAGATGGACCCCGGGACCCAGTCCGGGTCGCGGGCCTGGAACGAGGCCAGGACGCCCTCGACGCCGTCGGCGGCCCGGTCGAGGCTGACGATGCGGGCCTCGATCGAGACCCGGCGGGACTGGATGTCGAGGATGAGGAGGCCCTGCCGGTCGCGCTCCTGGGCCGCCTCCTGGGCCAGACGGGTGGACTCCGCCAGCGCCGAGGCGGCCGCCTCGCGCAGGCTCTCCACGTCGTCGCGCTGCTGCTCGGCCCGCTCGGTGGCCCGGCGGGCCCGCGCCCGCAGGCGGGTGCTCTCGGCCCGGGCGTCCTCGAGCCGGTCGATGGCCTCGCCCTGCTGGACGTCGACCGACTGGCGGTAGCCCCTGCGCACGAGCGAGCCGTCGTCGCCGTCGTGCACCTCCAGGGCCTCGGT
>DASYLG010000420.1:0-2887 GCA_036009685.1 Iamia sp.
CCCGCCTACACGTCCGGTCACGGGCTGCTCGCCGACAGGGGGGTCGTCGTGACCGCCGCCGCCGGGACGGGGATCGGGTCGGCCGTGGCCCGCCGGGCCATCGAGGAGGGGGCGCGGGTCCTGATCTCCGATCTCCACGAGCGGCGGCTGGGCGAGACCGCCGACCGGCTCCTGGAGGAGACCGGGGTCCGCCCGGCGACCGCGCTGTGCAACGTCACGGTCCAGTCCGACGTCGACGGGCTCTTCGAGACGGCGTCCTCGGCGCTCGGCGGCGTGGACGTGATGGTCAACAACGCCGGTCTGGGCGGCACCGCCAACCTCGTCGACATGACCGACGAGCAGTGGTCGGTCGTCCTCGACGTCACCCTCACCGGCACCTTCCGGGCCACGCGGGCGGCCCTGCAGCACATGCGGGATCGCGGGGCCGGCGGGGTCATCGTCAACAACGCCTCGGTGCTCGGCTGGCGGGCGCAGGAGGGCCAGGCCCACTACGCCGCGGCCAAGGCCGGCGTGATGGCCCTCACCCGGTGCGCCGCCGTCGAGGCCGCCGACTTCGGCGTGCGGGTCAACGCCGTCGCCCCGAGCCTGGCCATGCACCCGTTCCTGGCCAAGGTCACCTCCGACGACCTGCTGGCCGAGCTCACCCAGCGGGAGGCCATGGGCCGGGCCGCCGAGCCGTGGGAGGTCGCCAACGTGATCGTGTTCCTGGCCAGCGGCTACTCGTCGTACATGACCGGCGAGGTCGTCGCCGTCTCGAGCCAGCACCCGTGACGGTGGTCCTGGCCGGCCTCGACGAGGTCCGCGCCTCGGTCGGCACCGCCCTTGGCCCGACCGAGTGGGTGGAGATCAGCCAGGCCCGGCTGGACGAGTTCGCCGCCGCCTGCCCCGGAGCGGACGTCGGTTGGCTCCTGCTGTCGATGACCAACCTCTTCATGCCCGAGATGGTCACCGTGACGGGCGTGTCCGCCGGCCTCAACATCGGCACCGGCGAGATCCGCTTCGCCACGACGGACCTCGCCCCCGGCACGAGGGTCCGCGCCCGCGGCTCGATCCTGTCCGCCGACGAAGCCCGCGGCGGCGTCCAGACGGTCATCCACATCCAGGTCGAGTCCGACGCCTCCCCCCACCCCCTCGTCCAGGTCCACGCCCTCAGCCGCTGGCTGGACTAGGAGCGGGTCCGACGATGGTCAGGGTGGCCCGCAGACCGAGGGCGGACCGGGTCGGCCAGCGCCGGTCGGTGGTGAGCACTCGGTGGGCCTCGAGCGCCTTCGCCGTCGCGATCACGAGAGCATCGGGGAGCTTCAGTCGTCCGTGGGCGGCGCGGAGGGCTGCGGCTTCACGGGCGACCTTGCGGTTCACCGGGTAGATGTCGATGGGCAGCTCATCGAGGAAGGCCTCCACCGTCGCCACCGCGTCGGGTCCGTGGCGGGCGGGGTGGACGAGCGCCTCGGCGAGCCCCGAGGCCGGGAGCACCAGGTCGTCGCCCGCGGCCCGGACCGTGGCGAGGACGTCGTGAGCAGAGTCGTGGTGGACGTCCGCCCCATCGAGCAGGGCGATCACCACGCCGGCATCGACGACCGTCAGTCCCACTCGTCGCGGAGCTCGTCGAGGGCCTCCGGTGGCCACACCCCGGTGAGCGCGCCGGCGTACTGGTCGAGCGCGTCGACCTCTCGCTCGAGGACGATCCGTCCGGGACCATCGGCGCGGGCGGCCAGCCGTTCCCCCGGTTGGACGCCCGCGGCACGAAGGGCATCGACGGGCAGGGTGACCTGGTTTTTGGCCGTGAGCCGGGTGGTGCCCCGCTTCCTTGCTCTGCTCATGGAAAGCAAGGGTACCCGCCGAGGTCAGGACTTGGTGAGGTTGGGGCCTTGGGCGGCGGCCCAGTCGATGGCGACGGCGTGGGGGCCCTCGGAGCCGATCTTGACCGGGACCCGGGCGCCGGGGAAGACCAGCGGCAGGGCCGAGGCGGGGAACGGGTTGCCCACCTGGACCTGGTAGGGGTCGCTGCCCGAGGGGATGACCGTCAGGGTGAAGACGTGGAGGTCGTGGCCCTCGTGGTTGCGGACGCCGAGGGGGGTGTTGGCCACGACCACGGCCTCGGCCGGGGCGCCGCTGGCGAGGATGGCGGCCGAGCCGCCGTCGGGCGAGGGGCCGAGGGTCACCACCGGCGGCTCCTCGCCGAACACGATGGCCACGCGGCTGCCGTCCTGCGGGTCGACCCGCAGTGACACGGCCACGCCGCCACCCAGCTGGGGCAGCACGACCTCGTGCACCCGCTGGCGGCACTGGGCGACGTAGGGCTGGGCGCCGTCGAGGAAGACCTGGACGGCCAGGTCGCAGACCCGGTACTGGTCGGGCCCGAAGGCGACGCCGGCGCCGTTCACGTCGACCCCGACGATGATCCCCCGGGCCGGGATCCCCCGGTTGACGAGATCGCTGTCGACCCCGCCGGTGAACCCTCTGATGGAGTCGAACAGCCCCATGGCTCGCCCTTTCCTTCCCGCACTGCGTGCAGCGTCGTGTGTGTGACGCTCACTCTGGGGCCGGCGGGCGCCGGGCGCTTGAGCGGTCCCCGCGCAAAGACCGGCACGGCACGGTGTGACGGACGTCCGGCCCGATCAGCGGGCGCGGGGGCGGGGGAGCACCAGAGGGGTGCCGGTCAGGGGGTCGGCGATGACCCGGCAGGGGAGCCCGAACACCTCCTCGACCATCTCGGCGGTCACGACCGACGAGGGTGGCCCCTCGGCCACGATCCGCCCGTCCGCCATGGCGATCAGGTGGTGGGCGTAGCGGGCGGCCAGGTTGAGGTCGTGGAGGACGATGACGATCGTCCGGCCCTCGTCCTCGTTGAGATCGGCCAGCAGGTCGAGGACCTCCACCTGGTGGG
>DASYLG010000421.1:0-3622 GCA_036009685.1 Iamia sp.
CGGCGACAGCAACGGGTGACAGGCGACGAACACCAGCGCTAGCACGTCGTCGTCGATCCGATCGGGATCACGCAACAGATCGTCCGACGCGGCCGGGTCCGGCGAGACCGGTGTCGCACCCGACGAGGCGCCGCCCTCGCCCAGGTCGTGGGCGAGGGCGGCGTACCGCTCGTCGAGGGCGGTGCGGCGCCGGTAGGTGTCGATGGCCCGCCGCTTGGCCACCGTCATCAGCCACGCCGCCGGGTTCTGGGGCACGCCGTCGCGGGGCCAGGTCACGAGCGCCTCGGCCAGGGCTTCCTGGGCCAGGTCCTCGGCCAGGGCGAAGTCTCCGGTGGTGCGGGCCAGCGCACCGACGATGCGGGCCGACTCGATCCGCCACACCGCCCCGACGACGTCACGCGCCTCACGACCGGGGGCGGTCACAGCTGACCGGTGGCCTCCCGCCACGCCCGCTCCTTCTGGATCCACACGTTGTCCTGTGGGAACTCGTCGATGGTGGGCACCCGGCGGATCTCGGTCTTGATGCCGGGACCGGTCATCGGCGCCCGCTTGGCCCACTCGACCGCCTCCTCCTTGGAGGCGACGTCGAGCATCCAGAAGCCACCGAAGAGCTCCTTGGTCTCGCCGTAGGGGCCGTCGGTCACGACCGGCGGCGTCGACGAGAAGTCGACGACCACGCCGACGTCCTCGGGGTCGAGCCCCTCGGCCGCGAGCAGGACGCCGGCCGAGACCATCTCGTCCTGGAACCGGCCCATGGCGTCCATGACCTCCTGGAAGTCGATGTCCTGGAACTCGGCGACCGCCTCGTCGTTGGCCCGCATGATCAGCATGTACTTCACGGTCATCTCTCTTCCTGTGTCGAAGGTCCGGTCGGACGCTCACCTGTAGGTCGAACGGCGAGGCGCCCGATCGACACGGTCGCCGAGATCCTCGCGAGCGTCCCGTGGTCGGTGGCGGAGGTGGACGGGAATCGAACCCGCCGGACGAGGGTGATCCCCGTCCCGACCGCTTTGAAGGCGGCGGAGCCCACCAGGCGCTCGGACACCTCCGCCGGCGACCGTACCGCCTGGGCCGTCGCTCGGGGGACGCGTACGGTCGCGTCCGATGCGGATCGTCGCCACGGCCGGACACGTCGACCACGGCAAGTCCGCCCTGGTCCTCGCCCTGACGGGCACGGATCCGGACCGCTGGGCCGAGGAGAGGGAGCGCGGCCTCACCATCGACCTGGGGTTCGCCGTCGCCGAGCTGCCGGGGGGGCCGGTCGCGTTCGTCGACGTCCCGGGGCACGAGCGCTTCCTCGGCAACATGCTGGCCGGGGTCGGGGCCGTCGATGCCGTGCTGCTCGTCGTGTCCGCCGTCGAGGGGTGGAGGGCCCAGAGCGAGGAGCACCTGGCCATCGTCGAGCTCCTCGGGGTGGCCCACGGCGTCGTGGCGCTCACCCACGCCGACCGGATCGACGCCACCCGCCGGGAGGAGGTCGAGCAGCAGGTCCGGTCGCGGCTGGCGGGCGGGCCGCTCGCCACCGCCGAGGTGGTCGCCACGGTGGCGCCCCGCGGGGACGGCGTGCCCGAGCTGGCCGCCGCCCTCGACCGCCTCGTCCGGTCGACCCCGGCGGCACCGGATCACGGGCGGCCCCGGCTGTGGGTCGACCGCGCCTTCACCATCCGCGGTGCGGGCACGGTCGTGACCGGGACCCTCGCCGGCGGCGGGCTGGCGGTGGGCCAGACGCTCGTCACCGCCCCCGGCGATCGGCCCAGTCGCATCCGGTCGATCCAGGTGCACGACCAGCCCCGGGAGACGGTGGGCCCGGGCCACCGCGTGGCCCTGAACGTCCCCGATCTGGCGCCCGCCGACCTGGGCCGGGGCGTGGCCCTGGTCGAGCCGGCCCGCTGGCACCCGACGACCACGGTCGACGCCACCCTGACCGTGCTGGCCGCCGCCCCCCGCCCCGTCACCCGGCGGGGTGCCCACCTGCTCCACACGGGGACGGGGTCGTGGGCCGTCCGGCTCCAGGTGCTCGGCGCTCCGTCAGTCCCCCCGGGCGCGGAGGGCCGGGTCCGCCTCCGGCTCCCCGTGGCGCTGCCCCTCCGGCCCGGCGACCGCTTCGTCCTCCGCGACAGCGGCTCCGACGCCACCGTCGGCGGGGGCACCGTGCTCGACCTGGACCCCCGCCTGCCCCCGTCGCGGGCCCGGCCCGACCGGCGGTGGGAGCGCGTCGTGGCCGAGCACGGCTGGATCGACGCCGGCCTCCTGGCCCGGCTGACCGGGGTCGCCCGGCCACCGACGGTCGGCCGGTGGGTCACCTCCGCCGACGCCCTCGCCGCCGGGCGCGCCGACCTGGGTCGGGAGCTCGATGCCGCCGGTCCGTCGGGGCTGCCCCGCAGCGCCCTGGACGAGAGGGCCCGCGCCCTGGTCGACGCCGGCCTGGTCCCGGACGTGGTGGTGGACGGTGACCACGTCGGGCGGGCGGCCGCCGACGACCACCTGGACGGGCACCCCTGGCTCGACCGGCTGGCCGCCGAGCTCTTCCGCCCCCCACCGCCCGACGGGATCCCGCCGGCGGAGGTCGCCGCCCTGGTGCGCCGCCGTCTCGTCGTCCGCCGTGACGGCATCCACTTCCACCACCGCGCCGTGCTCGAGGCGGTGGCCCGCCTGGGGTCGCTGAGCGCCGACGGGTTCACCGTGGCCGAGGCCCGCACCGCCCTCGCCACGACGCGGCGGTTCGCCCTGCCCCTCCTGGCCGAGCTCGACGCCCGGGGCCTGACCCGTCGCCACGGCCACCTCCGCACCCTCGTCCGGGACGGGTAGCGGTCCGCCTCAGGGCCGGGTCAGGGCCTCCCGCAGGGCCTGGGCGAGGACGTCGTCGTGGTGGGGCTCGACCGAGCGCAGGTCGCACCAGGTGGATCCGTCGGCGACGCGGGCGATGACCGGGACGGGCCCGCTCCGCAGCGCGTCCCGATGGTCGCCGGGGCCGACGAGGGCGATCGACGGGATCGTCGCGCCGGGGGCGGCGCCGGCGCCGGGGGTGGCCTCGCTGGCCCGGACCTCCAGGTCCTCGGGGCGCACCCCGAGCGCGTCGGCGATGCGGGTGGCGCGGTGCCGGAGATCCTCCACGGACGTGGTGGCCTGGCGCCAGAACGGGAGCCGGGCGGCGTCGCCCCGCAGGTAGGCGAGGAGGACGTCCTGCAGGGCGAGGAGGACGAGGCTCCCGGGCCGGAGGGCGCGGGCGAGCGGGTGGGCGGCGCAGCGGGCGACGAGGTCGGCCCGGCCGGCGATCAGCCCGGCCTGGGGCCCGCCGAGCAGCTTGTCGCCCGAGAACGTCACCAGCGCGGCGCCCTCGGCGAGGACCTGCCGGGCCGCCGGCTCGCCGGCCAGCCACGCCGGCGGCGCGCCCGGCAGCCACGGGCAGCGGGCGTCGACCAGCCCGGAGCCGAGGTCCGCCACGACCGGTACCCCCACGGCGGCGACGTCGGCCACCGAGGGACGCTCGGTGAAGCCCTCGACCCGGAAGTTCGACGGGTGCACCCGGAGGATGCAGGCCACGTCGCCCGCCGGGGCGTCGACCGCCCGCCGGAAGTCGTCGACCCGCGTCCGATTCGTGGTGCCCACGTCGACCAGGCGG
>DASYLG010000422.1:0-1549 GCA_036009685.1 Iamia sp.
GGCGAGGAGGGCATCGCGGTCGAGGGCACCGCCGTCGCGGTCGACGACCTCGATGTGCTCGAGCACCCAGTCCATGGCCTTGCGGGTGCGCACGTCGGAGCGTACCAACGGCATCTGGGAGTTGCGCTCGAACTGCTGGCGCACCTTCTTGACCGGCTGGCCCACCCGGGCGGCCACGGCCTCGATCTCGGCGTCGAGATCGTCGTCGTCGACCTCGATCCCCTCGGCCACGGCGACGGCCCGCAGGGCCAGGTCGACCCGCACCGACCGCTGGGCGGCCGTGCGCAGCTCGTCGCGGAAGGCGTCGGGATCCTGCCCGGTGAGCTGGAGGTACTGGGGCAGCTCGATGCCCTGGGCCCGGAGGCGGAGGGCGAGGTCCTGCAGACGGGTCTGCATCTCGGTCTCGACGAGGGCGTCGGGCGGGTCCTCCTCGACCAGCTGGGCCAGCTCGTCGGCGGTGCCCTCGCGCACGGCCATCTGGGCCTGCGAGGACTTGACCGTCGCCAGCCGGGTGCGCAGGTCGGCCCGCAGCTCCTCGACGGTGGCGAACTCGGAGGCCTCGGCGGCGAAGTCGTCGTCGAGCTCGGGCAGGACCGTCTCGCGGACCTCCTTCAGCTCGACCGTGAACTCGACCGGGTCCTCGCCCTCCTGGGGGTGGTCGGCGGTGAAGGTGAGGGTGGCGCCGACCTTGGCGCCCTGCAGGTTCTCGTCGAGCTCGGGCACGATCGAGCCGGCGCCGACCTTGTACTGGTAGCCCTCGGCGGTGAGGCCCTCGATGGGCTCGCCGTCGCGGGCGCCGGAGATGTCGATGGTGACGGTGTCGCCCTCGGCGGCCGGGCGCTCGACGTCGGCCAGGGTGGAGAACTGCTCGCGGAGGTGCTCGACCCGCTGGTCGACCTCGTCGTCGCTGGGCTCGGGCGAGTCGATGACGACGCGCAGCGAGCTGTAGCCGCCCACGATGACCTCGGGCCGGATCTCGACGACGGCGTCGAAGGCGACGGGGCCCTCGTCCTCGCCGGCGGTGATGTCGATCTCGGGCGGGGCGATGGCGTCGATCTCGTGCTCGGCGAGGGCGGCGGCGTAGTACTCGGGCAGGGCGTGCTGGAGGGCGTCGTTGCGCGCCGCCTCCACGCCGACCCGGGCCTCGAGCACCTTGCGGGGCACCTTGCCGGGCCGGAACCCGGGGAGCCGCACCTCGCGCGCCATGCGCTTGAAGGCGGCATCGACCTCTCGCTCGAAGACGTCACCGGGGACCTCGACGGAGAGCTTGACCTTGTTGCCCTCGGCGGGCTCGACGGTGGACTGCATGAGGGCGACCACTGTACCGGTGGGACCCTCCGCGCCCGGCATGGTGATCGGGGCGGTCGTTCCGTGTGCGCGTTGCTGCCGCAAACGGTCGAACCCGCACACGGAACGGCATCGGCGGTGGCAGCCTGGGCCGGTGATGGTGGCGACGCTCTCCCCCGCCCTCGGGCCGCTCGTGGTGGCGGCGCTCCTGCTGGCCGTCGCCGGGGTGGCCAAGCTGCGTCGCCCCGCCCCGACCGGCCTG
>DASYLG010000423.1:0-16813 GCA_036009685.1 Iamia sp.
GTCCTCAAGCGGGCGTCGCAGCGCGAGAACGTCAAGCTGCACGTGCTCGCCGCCCGCATCGCCGGCAGCACGGTCCCGTTGGGCTGAGGGAGTCGCGACGTCCTACCGGTCGCCCTGCTGGGCCTCGTGCTCGTCGACGAGACGGCGAGCCGTGTCGATGATCGAGGTCCCGCTCGTGGCGGCGAGCCCGGTGAGGTGGTCCCACGCCTCCGATGCGGTCATGTCCCGACGGACGATCAGCACACCGACGGCGATCTCGACCTGGGCGGCATCGTCGACCACCTCGACGAGACGCTCGAGCAGGTCGACGGTGGACTCGTAGAGCGACGAGGCGGCGATGAGGCTCGTCGCGTACTCGCTCAGGGGCGCGATCCGCGCTGCGTCGTCGTCGGCGAACGCATTCGGCCGCGACGAGTACAGGTTGATCGAACCGACGACGACCCCGTCCGTCTCCAGGGGGATCGAGAGCACGCTCTCCACCCCGACGTCGATCGCCGCCGGCGCAAAGTGCTCGAACCGCTCGTCGTCGGCCAGGAGATCGATCCTGACCGTCGAGGCCTCGTCCACGGCGCGCAGGCAGGGCCCCTCGTCCTGGCGGTACTGGACCATGTCGGCCTCGATCGCCAGCTGGCTCGACGAGGCGCCGGTGAAGGTCGCCTCCTCGACGACGAGGGCGACGCTCGCCCCGTCGCATCCGGGCAGCGTCCGCTGCGCCAGCTCGGCCACGGCCTCGAGCTTGGTCGACAGGATGCGGTGCGAGCGCAGGGGCCGTTCAGGCGGAGGACCCTGTCGGCCACGTCCGGCGGCAGCTCCATCAGCGGCACCCGGGGATGTCCACCTCCGAGGTCGCCCACCGCGACCTCTCGGGCCGACCGGACGTGGTCATCGGGTTGTTCACAGGTCTCCTCACGACGTCGAAGGTCGACTGCTCCCCCTCACCGGTGGTGCCGAAACGGTCGCTCACCGCGCCGGCCGAGGGCGGTCAGTCGCGACGGCGAGCGGTGACGAGCCAGGCCCGGGAGTCGAAGTGCACGCCGTCGTCGGTCTCGTGGGCGTCGAGGATGGCGCGCAGGCGCGTGCGGGCCTGCTCGGCGGCGGTGGCGTCGAGATCGGCCAGCAGGTCCTCGAGCTTCAGGAGACGGAGCACGGCATCGAGGGCGGTGGCGCTGTCGGGGCCGTAGTAGACGGGCTCGTGGACGTCGGTGAAGCCGACGTCGGCGAAGCCGGCCGCCGCCAGGATGCCCTCCGTGACGGTCGGGTCGGCGAGGGAGAACGCATCCGGGCCGCCGGGCGGGGGTGAGGCGGTGGTGAGGGCCTGGCGGATCGCGGTGGCCCACTCGTTGCGGTCGCGCCCTTGCCAGACCAGCAGCACCAGGCGCGCCTCGGGGCGCAGCGCACGCCCGATGTTGGTGAAGGCGGCGACCGGGTCGGCGAAGAACATCGTCCCGAACCGGCTGATGCAGAGGTCGAAGGCCCTCGGTGGAAGGGGGTGGACCTGGGCGTCGGCCTGCAGGAAGGTGATGTTGGCCAGGCCCTCGTCGGCGCTGAGCCGGCGGGCCCGTTCGAGCATCGGCGCGGAGACATCGACGCCGACGGCGCGTCCGGTGACGGCGGCGCGGGCGGCCTGGCGCGTGGACTGGCCCGTGCCACAGCCGATGTCGAGCACCTGGTCGCGAGAGCCGACGCCGGCCGCGGCGCGGAGGTGCTCGTTGTGCCGGCGCAGCTCGGCGTCGTAGTCGAACAGGTCGAGGGTCATCGTGTCCGGGTGCTACCAGATCGGCCCGTCCGCCGCATCTGGTCCGGTGGCTCTCGCCCGCTGGTCAGGGGGCGCCGGGGTCGCCGTCGGTGCGGGCCGCCAGCCAGTCGGGCCAGGTGACGGGCGGGTTGGGCAGGGCCTCGATGCCGCGCTCGGCGAGCAGGCGCTCGAAGCCCTCGGGATCGGCCGGCACGGCGCGGGGGTCGCCGTTCATGATCTCGTAGAGGGTGGCGCCCTCGGGCCCGGCGACGATGGGTCCGAACACGGCGCCCTGTTCGAGGGTGATGTGGGTGCCCGGGGAGCAGATGCGGTCGCCGACGGTGATCTCGCCGCTCACCACGAACACGAAGTGGTCCGAGGCGTGCCCGTGGCGCTCGACGACCATCCCGGGGTCGTAGCGGGCGTAGACGACCAGGCGCGTCGGTGACCACTCGAGGAACTTCTCCCACACCGAGGTGCGGCGGCCGTCGTGGGACTGGGCCTTCACCTCGGTCCAGGGATGCTCGTCGATCGAGGAGATCAGGGGACCGCGCGGCTCGCTCATCATCTAGTAACTTTGCACATAGCGATCGATCCGTCGAGGAGACCCATGGACGTCGAAGACCTGCCCCGCATCATCTCGGTCGACGACCACATCCTCGAGCCCCGCGACCTCTGGCAGCGCGAGCTCCCGGCGGCGCTGCGGGATCGGGGTCCGCGGGTCTCGCGGGAGCGGGTCACGCTGTCGTTCACGGGAGGCCACTACGGCTTTGCGCGCGACACGCCCGACGGGCAGTGGTGCGACGTCTGGCTCTACGACGACCTGGCGATGCCGACCGGCCGGCTGCACGCCCCGGTCGGGATGGACCAGGCGGACGTGGTGAACGTGCCGGCGATCTACGAGGACTTCCGCCCCGGCGCCCACGACCAGGCGGCCCGCCTCCTCGACATGGACGCCAACCACGTCGAGGTCGCCGTCAACTTCCCCAACACCTTCCCGCGCTTCTGCGGCCAGGGCTTCTCCGAGCGCGAGGACAAGGAGCTCGCGCTGACGTGCATCCGCATCTACAACGACTGGATGATCGACGAGTGGTCGGGGGGAGCCGGTCGCAACCGGCTCATCCCGCTCACGCTGGTGCCGCTGTGGGACGCCGCCCTCGCCGCCGAGGAGGTCCGGCGGTGCGCGGCCAAGGGCTCGTACGCCATCGCCTTCTCCGAGAACCCGTCCCGGCTCGGGTTCGCGACCATGCACTCCGGGGCGTGGGACCCCCTGTGGCAGGCCTGCGAGGAGACCGGCACCACGGTCACCATGCACATCGGGTCGTCGTCACAGATGCCGTCCACCTCGCCGGACGCGCCGCTCGCGGTGAGCATGGCGCTCAGCGCCCAGAACGCCCAGGGCTCGCTGTGCGACTGGATCTTCTCCGGCACCCTCGAACGGTTCCCGAGCCTCAAGGTCGTGTACGCCGAGAGCCAGATCGGGTGGATGCCGTACCTGCTCGAGCGGGCCGACATCGTGTGGCGCGAGGGCGTCGGCGGCGTCGATCTCCCGCGGGCTCCCAGCTCGTACGTGCCCGGTCGCGTCTACGGCTGCATCTTCGACGACCAGCACGGCCTCGTCTCCCGGGACGCCGTCGGCATGGGATCGATCCTCTTCGAGACCGACTATCCCCACGCCGACGGCACGTGGCCCCACTCGCGCGCCGTGGCCCACCGCCTCTGCGCCACGGCCGGCATGGACGAGGCCGAGACCCACGCCTTCCTGCGGGGCAACGCCATCGAGGCGTTCGGGCTGCACCGCTTCGGGATCGACGCTTGACGACCTGGTCCGCCGAGGCGGGCATCCCCGAGGCCGAGGTCGGGCTGCTCACGCGGGTCGTGCGGCTCAACATGCTGGTCACGCAGGTCCTCGACGGGCTCGTCGAGCCCCACGCCATCACCGTGCCCGACTACCTGGTGCTGGCGTCGATCCGCCGCGGGCTCACGTCGCCGGTCGAGCTGTGCCAGATCCTGGGCCGCACCACCGGCGGCATGAGCCTCACCCTCGAGCGTCTGGCGACCGCCGGCTGGGTGGACCGCCGCCCTGACCCTGTCGACCGCCGGCGCATCATCGTGGAGCTGACCGCCGCGGGTCGCACCAAGGCCGAGATCGTCAACCAGGCCCTGCACGACTGGGAGGCGGCGCTCGACCTGACCCCGGAGATGCAGGCCAAGATCGAGGACGACCTCACCTCCGTGACCCGCGTCGTGGTCAGCGCGCCCCCGGGGTGAAGGCGACGGGGAGGTGCCTGACGCCGGAGATGAAGCTGGACGAGAGCCACTCGGGCTCGGCCGAGAGACGCAGGCCGTCCAGCCGGGTGAGGATCTGGCGGAGCATCGCCTGGATCTCGGCCCGGCCGAGGTGGGCACCGAGGCAGAAGTGCGGGCCGCCCCCACCGAAGGCGACGTGGTCGTTCGGCCCGCGGCCGACGTCGAGCACGTCCGGGTCGGTGAAGACCTGCGGATCCCGGTTGGCCGAGCCGTAGTACATGACGACCTTGTCGCCCTCGGCGATGTCCCGGGGGCCGAGCCGGATGGCCTGCGTTGCCGTGCGCCGCATGTACACGACGGGGGTGACCCACCGCAGGAGCTCCTCGACGGCGGTGCCGAGCCGGTCATCGAGGTCGGTGCGCACGAGGTCCATCTGGTCGGGGTGCTCGAGCAGCGCCAGCATCCCGGTCGCGACCAGGTTCCGGGTGGTGTCGCCGCCGGCGTCGACCAGCAGCAGGAACCACATCCCGAAGTCGAGCTCGCTGAGCGGCTCGCCCTCGACGGTGGCGTGGGCCAGCTTCGACGCCAGATCGTCGCGGGGGTGGGCCCGCCGGTCCTCCCAGACGCCGTGGGCGTATTGGAGCATCTCGATGACCGCCACCATCGCCGCCCCGGGGGAGTCGGGGTCCGGGGTGGTGTGGATGGTCTCGGTCAGGTCGTAGAGCGCCACCCCGTCGGCGAGCGGGATGCCGAGCATCTCGGCGATCACGTAGGAGGGCATGAGGCCGGCGACGTCGGTGACGAGGTCGCACTCGCCCCGCTCGATCACGCCGTCGATGATCTGGGCGGCGAGGGCCCCGACGCGGGGCACCATGGCCCTGACCGCCTTCGGGAGGAAGTCGGGGACCGCCAGCCGGCGGAAGTCGGTGTGGCCCGGTGGGTCCATCGTGATCAGCATCGAGGGCGCGCCGGAGGCCGACGGGATCATGATGCCGTCGGCCGAGGAGAACGTGGCCGGGTCACGGCCCACCCGCCTCACGTCCTCGTACCGGGTGACGGCCCAGAAGCCGGGACCGTCGGGCTCGTCGTGCCAATGGACGGGATCGTTGTCCCGCAGCCAGGCGAACGCCTCGTGCGGCTGGCCGCCGTCGAAGGCCGCCGGATCGAGGAGGTCGAGCGCGGGGATCGTCGCCATGGCCCGATGGTGCCCGGTCAGCCGGCGTCGTGCTGGCGGAGGACCTGGCGGACCCGCTCGTGGGACAGTCCGGCGGCGGCGCCGACGTGGCGGAGGCTGTGCCCCTCGCCCACGGCGTCGACGATGCCGTCGTGCAACGCCGCCCGCGCCCGCTCGACGGCCGCGGCGCGGGCCCGGACCCGGGCGAGGGCGGGGGCGGGGGGGTGGTCGACCTTGTCGTCGGCCCCCGCGGACTGCAGCAGGAGGTCGGCCAGGTGGGCGAAGGCCGGCTCCGACGGCGGGGCCTCGTCGAGGGCGGCGAAGACGAGCTTGCCCATGGTGAGCAGCGCCATCACCCGGGCGAGGTCGTCGGTGGTGAGCGCCGGGTCGATCAGTCCGAGCGCCACCGCCTCGTCGTTCGACGCGGCCATGGCGTGCAGGTAGCGCTCGAGCCCGCGCTGCAGGATCTCGGCGACGTGCGGGTCGCGCCGGGCGACGACGATGACGTCGAGCAACAGCAGCATGCGGCGATCCGGGCGCGCCGACAGGGACCCGATGATCAGCTGCGACCGCTCGCTCCACGGCAGGGCGGCCATCTCGCCGGCCGAGCGGAGGATGGCCTCGACCGGTGCCAGGCCGACCGTCGCCGACAGCAGGTCCAGCTTGCTGGCGAAGTGGGCGTAGAGGGCGCCGGTGGTGACACCGGCCCGCTCGGCGATCCCGGCGACGGTGGCGGCCTCGTAGCCCTTGGTCGAGAACTCCTCGAAGGCGGCCTCGATCAGGGCCGACCGCGAGTTGCGACGGGTGCTCTCCGACGCCATGGGGGGCGATGGTACCCCCACGTTCGTCAGAACTGTTGACGTGCGGAGGGTCCGCGGTGGGCCGAGGCGGCGGGGTAGCGTAACCAGACTATGGAGATCGAGGGTAAGAAGGTCATCGTCTTCGGCGGCGCCTCGGGCATGGCCAAGGCCAGCGCCGAGCGGCTGAAGCGCCGGGGAGCGGACGTCGCCATCGTCGACCTGCCGACGTCCAAGGGCGCGGAGGTGGCCGCCGCGCTGGGTGCGCCGTTCTTCGAGTGCGACGTCACCGACGAGGAGCAGACGGCGGCCGCGGTGAGCGGCGCGGTCGAGGCCCTCGGCGGCGTGCACGTCTCGGTGAACACCACGGGTGGGGGCATCGGCATGCGCACGCTCACCCGGGAGGGGCCGCACCCGCTGGCCGACTTCCGGCGCGTCATCGAGCTGAACCTCATCTCGGCGTTCGACATCAGTCGCCTCGTGGCCGACGCCATGAGCCACAACGAGCCCGAGGACGACGAGCGCGGCGTCATCATCAACACCGCCTCGATCGCCGCCTTCGAGGGTCAGATCGGCCAGGTCGCCTACACCGCGGCCAAGGCGGGGATCGCCGGCATGGCGCTCACGATGGCGCGCGACCTCGGATCGCTCGGCATCCGCGCCGTCACCATCGCCCCCTCGCTCTTCGCCACCGGTCTCACCGCCGGCATCCCGGAGGAGCTCGAGGCCGCCCTCACCCAGGACGCCGCCTTCCCGAAGCGGATGGGCCGGCCCGACGAGTACGCCAAGCTCGTCGCCGCCATCGTCGAGAACCCCATGCTGAACGGCGGCACGATCCGCCTCGACGCCGGGCAGCGGTTCGCCCCGAAGTAGCCCAGAGAAGGACGCACATGTCGATCGCCATCACCGACACCCACCTCGAGCTCGAGGCGGTGGGCCACGCCGCGCTGGACCGGTTCGGCGCCCGCGCCGAGGCGCGCCGCCTGCTCGACGGCGCCGACGAGGACCGGCCCCCGTTCTGGGCCGACGTCGCCGAGCTCGGCTGGCTCGGGCTCCACCTCGCCGAGGAGCACGGTGGATCGGGCTTCGGGCTCGAGGAGCTGGTGGTCGTGGTCGAGCAGATGGCCCGCACCGTGGCCCCGGGACCCTTCGTCCCGACCGTCATCACCAGCGCCGTGCTGGCGGCCGTCGCCGACGACGCCACCAAGGCGCGCCTCCTGCCCGGCCTGGCGACGGGGGAGCGCACCGGCGCCGTCGCCCTCGGCGGGTCGGTCACGGTCACCGGCGGGGTCGCATCGGGCGATGCCGGCGCCGTGCTCGGCGGTGGGCTCGCCCAGGTCCTGCTGGTCGCCGCCGGCGAGGACGTCGCCGTGGTCGAGGTGGGTGACGGGGTCACCGTCGACGTGCCCGCCAGCCTCGACCCGACTCGCCGTTCGGCCCGCGTGACCCTGGACGGGGCGGCGGCGACGGTCATCCCCGGTGCCCGCCGCACCCTCGTGGACCTGGCCCGGCTGATCCTGGCCGCCGAGGCGGTCGGTCTCGCCCGTGAGTGCACCGAGATGGCGGCGTCGTACGCCAAGGAGCGGATCCAGTTCGGCCGGCCCATCGCCATGTTCCAGGGGGTCAAGCACCACTGCGCCAACATGGCCGTGGCCACCGAGCTGGCCACCAGCGCCGTCTGGGACGCCGCCCGCGCCGCCTCGACCGGCGGCGACCAGCTCCGCTACGCCGCCGCCGTGGCGGCCACGCTGGCCGCGCCGGCCGCCGACCTGGGCGCCAACCTCAGCACCCAGGTGCACGGCGGCATCGCCATCACCTGGGAGCACGACCTGCACCTGTTCATGCGCCGGGCCACGACGCTCCTGGCGTTCCTCGACCCCGACGGCGCCGCCGCCGAGCTGACCGACCTCACCCGCGCCGGCGTGGTGCGGGCCAAGGCCGTCGAGCTGCCGCCCGAGGCCGAGGCCATCCGGGACGAGGTGCGGGCCTTCGCCGAGGGGATCACGGGCCTGTCGGCCGCGCAGCAGCGCGCCCGGCTGATCGAGACCGGCTACGTGATGCCGCACTGGCCCAAGCCGTACGGTCGCGACGCCGGGCCGGTCGAGCAGCTCGTCGTGGCCGAGGAGCTCAAGGCCGCCGGCGTCACCAAGCCGGCCTACGGGATCACCGGGTGGGTCATCCTCACCCTGATCCAGTACGGCACCGAGGACCAAGTCGCCCGCTGGGTGCAGCCGGCCCTGGACCAGGACGTGATCTGGTGCCAGCTGTTCAGCGAGCCCGACGCCGGCTCCGACGCGGCTGGCGTCAAGACCCGGGCCACCCGGGTCGACGGCGGCTGGAAGATCAACGGCCAGAAGGTCTGGACCTCCGGGGCCCACGTCGCCGGCATGGGCTTCGCCACGGTGCGGACCGACCCCGACGTGCCCAAGCACCAGGGCATCACCATGGTGGTGGTCGACATGCACGCCGAGGGCGTCGAGGTCCGGCCGCTGAAGATGACGACGGGCGGCTCGGAGTTCAACGAGGTCTTCTTCGACGACGTCTTCGTCCCCGACGACGACGTGGTCGGGCCGGTCGACGGCGGCTGGACGGTGGCCCGCGCCACCCTCGGCAACGAGAGCGTGAGCATCGGCGGCGGGCAGGGTGGCATGGCGACCCCGGCTTCTGCCCTCGTGGCCCTGCTCGACGCCCACCCCGATCGGCTCGCCGGTGGTGCCGCCCGCGTCGGTCACTACGCCGCCACCGAGCAGGCGATGGGCCTCCTCAACCTGCGCAGCGTCTACCGCGCCGTGGCCGGCGCCGGCCCCGGGCCCGAGGGCGCCATGACCAAGCTCGTCCTCTCCGAGCTGGGCCACGAGGCGGTCGCCATCCAGACCGCGCTGCACGGCTCGGACGTGCCCTTCATGGACGGCCCGGCCGGGATGAGCAACTTCATGGTGCTGATCCACCGAGGCATGTCGATCGCCGGGGGCACCTCGGAGATCAAGCGCAACCAGATCGGCGAGCGGATCCTGGGCCTCCCGCGCGACCCCTTGGTCACGTGAGCGAGCGCAGCGAGCGAGCCAGACGGCACGGGTTCTCTGACGGCAGAGCTTGCGGAGCCGTCAGCGCTCGTTGGTGCTCGGTGCCCGCGGAGGGGCTGGACGTGTCCCACGGGTCGACGGCGCACCAATGAGTGCCGCCGAGGCCGACGCTCCGCCGAGCCACCCGCGGCCGGCCGATCGCCTGGTGATCCCCCTTCGGACCGGACCCACGCCCGGATCCCGCACCTTCGAGCTGACCCCGGGGCTGGCGCGCTTCGACGGCATCCTCTACGGCGGCACCGGTGCCGCGGCCTCGGTCCTGGCCATGGAGGCGGCGACCCAGCGCGACGCCCTCTGGGTCGTCACCCAGTTCGTCGCCCCGGCTCACGTCGGCGAGACCATCGACGTCGGCGTCGACGAGCTGGCCCTGGGCGGCCGGATCGCCCAGCTCCAGGTACGGGCCCACGTCGGGGATCGCATGGTGTTCACCGCCCTCGGCGCCACCGCTCGCCCGCGGCCGGAGGGGCTGACCGGCCAGTACCTGCCGATGCCCGCCGTCTCGCCGCCCGACGACTGCGGTCCGGTGCCGTTCGGCCCGAGCTCGATGAGGGACGCCGAGATGGGTTCCAGCCGCCGGCTCGAGTACCGGGCGGCCCGCTTCGTCGGTGAGGCCCCGCCGGGGGCGCTGGCGCTGTGGGCCCGGGTGCGCGGGATCGACGAGCTGACCCGGGCCGGCGTCGCCTACCTGGCCGACATGGTGCCGCCCGCCGTGGCCAGGGCCGCCGGCCGGGTGGGCGGGGGGTTCAGCCTCGACAACGCGCTGCGCTTCGCCGACGTCCCGCCGGCCGAGTGGGTGCTCCTCGACCTCCGGGGCGAGCTGGCCACCAACGGCTACGGCCACGGCCGCCTCACGGCGTGGACGCCTGACGGGATCCTCGTCGCCACCGGCAGCCAGACCGCCAGCATGGTCCACCTCTTCGCCCCCGACGACCCCCTCTGGCGTCAAGAGATCTGACACGCCGGAGGACGGTATTCGGCGTCCACGCCCGTGATCGACGACTGTGCCGCCTGCGCCCGAGTTCGCCGCGGGTGAGCCGATGAGGCCTACGCCGCCCCCGCCGGGACCGGGGCCGCCGCCACCTCCGAGACGGCGGTGACGGCGAGGACGACCACCTCCTCGCGATCGAGGGCGGCGCCGGCCCGGCCCCGGGACTCGGTGCCGGCGTGGTCGGCCAGCAGCGCCCGGGTCGCGCCCCGCGGCTGGCTGCGCCACGGCGGGGCGTGGGCGTCGAGGTGGCCGAGGACGGTGGCGGCCTCGTCGGCTCGGCCCGCCCCGGCCAGGAGGAAGGCGGCGGAGTCGAGGACCCGCCACTGGTAGAGCCAGTAGCCGAGGTCCCGGAGGCGGACGAGCGCCCGGACGCACACCTCGGCGGCGTCGCCGGCATCGAGGGCGACCTTGGCGTCGAGCAATCCCTGGAGGTGCTGGCCCTCGGAGAGCCCGGCCCCGGCCGAGTGGGCCAGGGCGATCCCGTCCTCGTGGAGCCCGGCGGCGGTGGCGGCGTCGGGCGTCGGGCCGGCGTAGAGCTTGGCGGTCGCCTGGTAGAAGCGGGCCGACGCCACCAGCGACGGCGCCCCGATGCCCTCGCAGATCGCGGCGATGCGAGCCGCCCGCGCCTCCCACTGGTCGCCCGCCGAGAACGAGAAGAGGGCGCGCACCGCGGTGTACGCCGGCCAGGGCGGGAGCCGGTCGATGACGGCCTCCAGGGCCGCCACATCGGCGGCCGCCTCGGCCCGACGGCCGGCCGACCAGGCGGTGAAGGCGGCGACGCTCCGGCACAGGGCGAGCCCGACGTCGGCCGGATCGGTGCCGGGGGGAGCCGAGGCCGTGGCGGCGACGATCGCGGCTCGGCAGAGGGCCTCGGACCGCTCGTGCTCGCCGGCCACCATCGACCACCACGCCGCCCAGCCGGCGACGCTGGGCGGCACGGCATCGGGACCGGCGGCGTCGACGGTGGCCTGGCACCAGGACCCGTGCTCGGTGCGCATGCGGAGCTGGCTGTGGGCGACGGTGGCGACGAGCAGACGCTCGGCCTGGCGGACGTGGCGGGTGGCATCGGCGAAGGTGTGGGCGGCGCGGAGGTTGTCCCACTCCCGGTCGAACACGGCGTCGGCGTCGAGCTGGCCGGGACTGAACCAGGTCTCGGCCGCCTGCTCGGCGAGGGCGACGAAGTGCTCGAGGTGGCGAAAGCCGACCGCCGCGGTCTGGCGCCGGCGGGCGAGCCGCTCCTCGCTGTGGGCGCGGAGCGTCTCCAGCAGGCGGTAGCGCCCGCCTCCCGGGCCGTGGTCGATCACCACCATCGAGCGCTCCACGAGGGCGGTGAGGCCGGTGGCGACCCCGCGCCGCGACAGGGGGGCGGTGCCGCACACGTCCACGGCGGCGGCGTGATCGAACGATCCGGCGAAGACCGACAGGCGCTCGAACAGCAACCGCTCGTCCTCGTCGAGGAGCTCGTAGGACCAGTCGACCGTGGCCCGCAGGGTCCGCTGGTGGTCGAGGCCGCGGCCCCCGCCACCGAAGAGGTCGAGCCGGTCGCTCAGGCGGGCCAGGAGGTCGGGGAGGGCGAGGGTGCGCGTGCGGGCGGCGGCCAGCTCGAGGGCCAGTGGGATCCCGTCGAGCTGCTCGCAGATCCGGGCGATGGTGACCCGGTCGTCGTCCGAGAGGCGCCGGGTGGCGTCGGCGGCCCGGACCCGATCGGCGAACAGCTCGACCCCGTCGCCGTGGGCCAGGGCGGGGACCGGGACGACGTGCTCGCCGCCGACCCGGAGGGGCTCCCGGCTCGTCGCCAGCACCGTGACCGTCGGGCAGCCGACCCCCACGGCGGCGACGACCTCCGAGGCCGCGCCGGAGACGTGCTCGCAGTTGTCGAGCACGAGCAGTAGGTGACGGCCCCGCAACCGGTCGACCAGCGACGCGAGGACCGAGAGGCCGGCCTGGCGGGTCGACCCGACGCTCGTGGCGATGGCGTCGGCCACCTGGGCCGGGTCGCCGACGGCACCCAGCTCGACGAAGCACACACCGTCGGCGAAGCGGCCTTCGACGGCGCTGGCGACCTCGGTGGCGGACCGGGTCTTGCCCACGCCGCCGGGCCCGACGAGGGTCACGACCCGCTCGAGGGCGACGAGGTCGGCGGTGGCGTCGATGGTGTCGGTGGGACCGACCCAGCGGGTGGCCGGCACCGGGAGGGCGGCGCCGCGGGCCGGCCGGGTGGGGCGTGACGTGGCCCGGCGGGCCACGCCCTCGTCGATGCCGTTCGGGCGACCGTCCCAGCCCCGGGCGATCCGGCGCTCGGCGTCGCGCAGCTCGGCCGACGGCTCGGTGCCGACGGCCTCGGCCAGGTGGCTCCGGTACGACTGGTAGCTCCGCAGGGCCTCGGTCCGACGGCCGTCGGCGGCCAGGGCGCACATCAGCAGGAGGCGGGGCCGGTCGGCGAAGGGGCGGCGGACGACGTGGCGTTCGAGCTCGGCGACGGCCTCGGCGACGCGGCCGGCGGCCAGCAGCAGGGCGGCCAGCTCCTCGACGGCCCCACCCCGCAGCTCGTCGAGCCGGGTCGCCTCGCCCCGGGCCCACGGCTCGGTCGCGAACTCGTCGAGGGCGTCGCCGGGCCACAGCGCGAGGGCGTCGTGGAGGGTGGCCAGCCGGTCGGGGGCGGTGGGGGCGCGGCGGACGGCGTCGGCGAACGCCTCCGCATCGACGTCCAGCTCCAGGACGTAGCCCACCGTCCCGGTGCGCAGGGCGCCCTCGCCGACCAGCGCACGGAGGCGCGACACGGCCTTGCGCAGCGCTCCGGGGGTCAGCCGGAGGTCGTCGCCCAGGCGTTCGGGCCGAACCGCTCGGCCTCGCTGGAGGGCGAGCATGACCAGGAGGCGACGCTGGGTCGCGCTGGGGACGGCGACGATCTCCCCGTCGCCCCGCAGCAGGGCGACCTGGCCGAGGATCCGGACGCCGACGATGTCGGCCGCGCCGGTCACGATGCCCCGTCTCTCGCTCACCCAGATCCTCCCTGCGGCCCGCGACACTACCGCCGGGCTGCAGGGAGGATGTCCATCGACGCCGGCCTCGGCACCGGCTCAGGTCACGGAGATCACCAGGTTGCCGGTGGCGCCGCGGTAGCCGCCGACCTGGACGTAGAGGGTGCCGCCGGCGGGTCCGTTCATCGGGCTCGCGGCCTGGGCCAGGCCGTCGGCGTCGTCGACGCAGCCGATGTCGGTCAGGTTCGACGTCCCCGTGCCCCCGGTGACGTCGGCGTAGAAGGCGAGGACCGTGTCGTAGTCGCTCCCCACCGTGCTGACCGTCACCTGGCCCGACGCCGGCATGGTGACCTTGAACCACACCGTCGACCCGATGCTGGCGCAGGGCTGGGGCTCGCCGGCCTGGCCGGTGCCGACCGAGCTCACCCGGATGTTGGCCGGGATCGGGAGCAGAGGGGCGCGGTCGCGGTCGTCGGTCGGGGTGGTGCCGGTCGGGGCCGGGGCCGTCGTGGTCGGCTCGGCCGGGACGGTCTGGACCGGCGCCGTCTGCGCCGGGATCGTGCTCGCCGGTGGCGCGGTCGTCGTCGTGGTGCTGGTCGTCGCCGGTGCGGTGGTGGCGGGGGCCGTCGTCGTCGACGACGCCGAGCCACCGGGGGCGGTCACCGTGACCTGGGCACTGTCGTCGGCCAAGCGGTCGACGACGATCGTGATCCCGTTGGCGGCGTCGGTGAACGTCTGGCCGGCCTTCCACACGGTGGCGGCGTCGCCGGTGCCGGTGGACCGCATCGTGGTCGTGTCGGTGGCGGGGGCGACCTTCTCGATGACGACGCCCGGATCGGGGACGGCGTAGCCGAGGAACGTGACGTTCTCGAGGCTGGCCTGCTCGTCGTAGCCGATGCGCGTGCGGACCGAGACGACGTAGCGCGCCGTCGTCGACCCGATGGGCACGTCGACCAGCAGCGAGCCGTCGGGCCGGGGCTGGGTCAGGCGGCTCAAGGGGTAGGCCTGGGTGCCGCCGGCGTGGCGCGCCTTGCGGTCGGTCGGGATCCACCCGGCGGCGTCCCGGGTGCTGGCGTCGTAGCCCGGGGCGATCGAGGCGTTGCGCTTCGGTGTCCACGGGACGTCGAAGGCGTCGCCCAGCGCGGCCCCACCGCCGAGGGGGTCGGTCGGCGAGCTCGTGTGGGTGCCACCGAAGACGTGGCCCAGTTCGTGGAGGACGAGGGGCGGGGAGTTGAGCCCACGCCCGCTGAGGACCACGGTCGTGACGTCCCGCGGCTGGCCGCCGACGGTGATCGGCGCCCGGTTGGTCGTGGTGCCCAGGGCACCGTTCAGCTCGCCGTTGGTGAAGACCATGACGTTGCTGAACGGGGCCAGGTCCGCCCCGCCGGCGGTGGCCGCGGCGGCGCAGTCGCGGGTGATCTCCTGGACGCCGGCGACGCTGTCGGCGTAGGCGTTGGACGCCTTCGGCAGAACGAACCACCCGGCCGCCCGGGACCCGGCGATGCTCATGGCGCCGTAGGACATCTCCTTCAGGTAGCCGTCGATCGACCGGTTGGGCCCGACGAGGGTGTCCTGGATCCGCTCCGCCGTGATCCCGAAGGTGTCCGGCTTGTCGGCGCTCCGGCAGAGGAGGGCGATGAAGGGCCGCACGGCGGGCGGCGCCTCGCCGGCCCGGTCGACGTCCTTGGCCTGGCCGTCTCCGGTCAGCTCCCACTCGACCGCGGTGGCGTCGTCGGCGTCCCGGTCCGACGCCCCCGGTTCGTCGTCGGAGCAGGCGGCGGCGCCCACGAGGGTGAGGATGGCGACGAGCGCCGCCAGGCGGTGTCGGTGGGTGGTCATGACGGCGGTCCCCCCAAGGAACGTCGAGCGGGTGTCCCCGCACCGTGCTCGCCCCCCGCGTCACCGGCGCGTCACCCGACGGGGGCGGTCATGATGGG
This sequence comes from Iamia sp., assembly GCA_036009685.1. Lineage (GTDB taxonomy): Bacteria > Actinomycetota > Acidimicrobiia > Acidimicrobiales > Iamiaceae > Iamia. The sequence goes on from DASYLG010000423.1 coordinate 14,946, forward strand.
TTCATGTCCTTCGACGTGCGCACCCGGACCGACGGCGAGGCCGATCTCCGCGAGCCCGCCGCCATCCGCGACGCCCTCGCCGCCGCGCTGGCGGCGGCCGCCGACCGGCTGCGGCCGGCGCTCTCCCACGCCAAGCACCCGCTCACCGTCGACGTCGAGGGCGACACCTGGCACCTGGCCCGCCACGGTGACGCCATCGCCCTGTCCGCCGGCGCCGCGAGCGAGGGTCTCCGGCTCGGGCTGACGGGCGACCAGCTCGCCGACCTGTGGTGCGACCTGGCCACCCCCATGACGTGGCTGTCGGGCGGGACGCTCGTCCTCGACGGACGCTTCGAGCACCTGCTCGACTGGTGGGTGCTGGTGCGGGGCGCGATCGACCGGCGGGCGCCGCACGTCGCCGGTGCGGTCGACCTCGGCGGGGTCGACCTGACCCGGTCCTTCACGCTCGACGACCGCGATGACGACATCCGGGCGTTCCTCGCCACCGCCGGCTTCGTGCACCTGCGCGGCGTCTACGGGGAGGACGAGATGGCCGCCGTGAGCGCCGACATGGACGCCGCCGCGCCGACCTACGAGAAGGGCGACGGCCGGTCGTGGTGGGCGCAGACCAGCGACGGCGTCGACCGGCTCGTGCGCATGCAGGGCGCCGACACCGTGTGCCCGTCGATCGGGCGGATCGTCGAGGACGAGCGCCTGGCCCGCATCGGCGCCATCCCCGGGGACGGCCACGAGTGGGGGACCCGCACCGACAACCGCATCGAGGCCCTGTTCAAGCCGATCGGGGTCGTCCAGGGCATCTCGGACGTGCCGTGGCACAAGGACTGCTCGCTGGGGCGGCACAGCTACGAGTGCTCCAGCCTCACCGTGGGGATCTCCGTCACCGGCGCCGATGCCACGTCGGGCCAGCTGCGCGTCGTCGCCGGCTCGCATCGGGCCCTCGTCTGGCCGGCGCTCCTGCGGCGCGACGACGACCTGCCGATCGTCGACCTGCCGACGCGGACCGGCGACGTCACCGCCCATCTCAGCTGCACGAACCACATGGCCCAGCCGCCCGTCGACGGGGAGCGGCGGGTCCTGTACACGGGCTTCCGCCTGCCGCCGCCGAACCCCGAGGCGACCCGTGTCGCACGCCATCGCCTCGGCCAGGTGCGCGAGGCGGCCCACCTCACCGTGTCGCAGCCCGCCAGCTCCGTCAGCCGATCCTGACGCCGTCGTCCGATTTGGGTAGCCGACGCTCAGGACTCCCGTGTCCCGGTGACGCACGATGCTCGGGACGACGGCCGGTCGGCCGTTGCGCCCGAGAGCACAGGGAGATCGAGATGGGTCTGGAAGAGAAGCGGCGGATCAAGGAGCTGCAGGAGGTCACGCTCCCGGAGCGGGTGCGCGAGATCGAGGAGATCTGCGGCGCGCCGATCCCGTACGACGTCGACTGGGACAGCCTCGCCAACGACGCCGCCGGCCTGAACTTCCTCGACAACCTGTCGTGCCATCGCCTCAACATGGCGCTGCGGACGATCTGCGCCGACGACCTCGGCAAGGAGGCGATCCGCGACGGGCTCAAGGTGGTCAAGCTGGGCAACGTCGCCGACGTGGCCGACAAGCACATCGCCTTCGCCGACGGCGTGCTCGAGATGCACTGCGCCTACGCCCAGGGCGCGTCCGGGATGATCCCCGACGGCGAGATCCACGACGTCTTGCTGGCGGGCCTGTAGTCAGGCGTCCCGACCCCGACGGACCTACCGTGCCCCCATGCCGGTGTTCGCCCTCTGGAGCGCCCCCCGGGCACGGTCGACGGCCTTCTTCCGTTCGATGCGCGAGCGCGGTGACCTGCTCGCGCTCCACGAACCGCTCGAAGGCCTGATCTCCAT